>JAYVYS010000835.1:0-5174 GCA_043784005.1 Isosphaeraceae bacterium | reverse complement strand
ACGAACCGCATGCTCGCCTTGGAGCCGTCGAGCCTGGCGTGGGAAGGAAGGAGTTTCAATTCTGAGGCAAAGGAAGTCGAGACGCTAACGGTAAGGACGAGCAAGGCGAAGGCGAGTTTTTGGGGCATCTTCGAACCACCCTGCGAATCAGGCGTTTTACGAGTTACGCGAACAATTCACCGATCGCTTCAACCCCGTGATCGACGATCGGGATCGGTCGGCCTTGCGGGCCAGGCAACTCGGTGTCGAGACTGATGCCGAGCCCCCGATAGACCGTTGCCGCAATTTCCGCGGGCGAGACGGGCCGATCTTTCGGGGAGTGGCCGATTTCGTCCGAGGCCCCCACAACCTGCCCCCCTTTGACCGGGCCTCCCGAGAACAGAACCGTCCAACATGCGGGGTGATGATCGCGCCCTCCCGCAGGGTTGATTTTCGGGGTGCGACCGAATTCTCCGAACGCCAGGATCATCGTGTTATCAAGCATCCCCCGGCTTGTCAGGTCGTCGAGCAAGGCGGTATAGGCGTTGTCGAAGTTCGGACCGACCTCGTTTTTGTAACAGTCGATCGGGCTGAACGGTGCGGAGCCGTGGATGTCCCAGGTAATTTCGTTGAACACGGTTTCAAACATGTTCACCGTGACGAATCGAACACCGCGCTCGACAAGCCTTCGGGCCAGAAGACAGCTTTGTCCGAATCGGGTACGTCCGTAGCGGTCGCGAGTGGCCTCGGGCTCGGATTTGAGGTCGAACGCTTCACGCGCCGTGGGGCTCGCCATTAATTTGAAGGCACCCTCGAAATTGGCGTCGAGCAGGCGCGCGTCGGCCGACGATTCAAATGCCCCGACCGCCCCGTCGATCGCGGAGCGGAGCGAACGTCTGCGTTGCTCGCGAATTGCGGTCACGTAGTCGGGAGGAACGAGGTCGGGGACTTTGAACGCATTGTCGTTTGGGTCGGCATTGAGGATGAACGGATCGAACGTCTTGCCGAGATATCCCGCGCCATGACCATGGGGCATGTTGCCTCCGGTCGCCCCGATCGGCTTGGGAAGGAGGACGTAGGGCGGCGCATCGTCGCGCGGGCCTTTCATTTTGGCGAGCACGGCGCCGTAATTGGGATGCTCAAGCCCTCCGGTGAACAGTCGGCCGGTTTGCATCATCTGGTGGCCGGTGTCGTGAACGGCCGCGGCATTGTGGTAGACCGAGCGAACCAGTGCGACGCGGTCCATCCGGGCCGCCAGCTTCGGAAAGACCTCCGAGACCTGCACGCCGGGCACTTTCGTGGCGATCGGTCGGAACGGACCTCGGATTTCCTCGGGAGCATCGGGCTTCATATCCCAAGTATCGAGCTGCGATGGCCCGCCGACCAGGAAGAGTAGGATGCAGTTCATGGCACGGTCGCCCTTGACGGCCCCTTTGGCTTCAAGAGCTTGAAACGCGGGCAAACTAAGTCCCAGACCTGCCAATGATCCTGCATGGAGGAAATCCCTCCGGGTCAGCCCGTCGCAGAAATGGACGGGTTTCTTGGCATCGACGCGAAACATGCGTGAGACCTCATGCCGGGGAGTTCAGAGCGACCGCGATTTCCGCACCCTGGAAAAGCAACCATGATCGTAGCCCCTCACTGAAGGTGGGTCAAACTTTGCTTGAACAAGTTATGCCGAGAAGATTTGTGGGAATCGATCGGGAGCCGGTTTTTTTGTCTGCCCATTTTGTTCATCCTCGCGTAAGATAAGAGACGGCGCGAGATGTCTCCGGGTCGCCCTTCTGAGCCCTTGTCACGCGAAATCGAGTTGTCGGTGGGACGAAATCGCTCCCTCACTCGCGTTATCGTATCGCTCTTGGTCACTCTATTGACCGGACCTTGGGGTATCGTGCTTGATGGCGATGGAAACGCCAGGGGTCACGAGTCGGTGGCGAGCCTTCGCGAAACATCGTGTTCTACCGCCGCGAGGCTCGTCCGACCGCACTGGCAAGGGGTTGAATCGCCGGCATTCTTCCTTGAGAATAGTGATGAGGTCGGAGAAGACGGCGACAATGCCGTTCCGGGCTTGATTCCCACTGGAATACCGCACTTTTCGGCCTTTTTGTTCCCTCCTCGATCGTTGCGACACGTCTTGATCCATCGCCCGGAAACGCGCATCCTCTCGACCTATCCCCTCTGCCGGCTGCGCTGTTAAGATCAATGATCAGGGGAATGTACGCTCAAGGACGGATTGAGCTGCATCGTCGTGTCGCTCGCGGTGGCCACGTTTCGCCGCATCTCAAAAGATAGGCTGTGTTCGCATGTCGAACATGGAAAGTTCGCGACGCTTGGATCGTTATCGTTCAAGCGTTGGCGGCGGAGTCTTGAATGATGCCGACAGCTCAGCGCTTCAATGGGATTAAGAGTGAGAGGCCTTTTCCTTCGCCTGTTCTTTACTTCATCATCACACGCCCCCTTGGGGTGTTAAATCTTCTTTCGACCGGCTTTGGGAAAGTTCGCATGAATGACGACGAACTTCTCCACGAGACCATTCGCGAGAGAAACGAGAACGAGGAATCGACATGACGACCATTTCACCGCCGCGCATCGCGGAGAAACCAGTCACGAAGACGCGATCGAATCTCCGAAAACTCGCGGTACTTCTGGTTCTGGCACTCGGAATCGGCGGCGCGTTCTATTTCCGACTGATCACTCCGGAAGGCGTGAAGGAAACCTTTGAGCAAGTGACCGGCGGTGGCAAGCACGCCGCTCCGGCCTCGGAAGCGATCGAGATCGTCGATCTCTCCACGAAGGGTCCGTGGGACGGGACTGTCACCGTCAATGACGCCGAGGAGAAAGCCGTCGGGTTCAACATCGTCCCGGTCGTCGCTCAGAAGGAACCGATCCGCCTGGAACTCACGGGCCGTACCGCGTACGACCCTTATAAGCTGAACAAGATCCGTCCTCGATTCGATACCCGTGTCGAGCGTGTTTTCGCGGAGCTTGGACAGAAGATCAGCAAAGGCGAACCGCTCGTCGAGTTGTGGAGTACCGACTTGGCGTCGGCGAAGAATGATTTTCAGGTCAAGTACGTCCAGTGGCAGCATGACCTTCGGCTTCTAACTCTCCGCGAAGGGTTGATCAAGACAGGTGCCATCTCGAACCAGTTATTCGTCGACACCCAGAACGACGAGCAAAAGAGCAAGCTCGACTTCACCCTCGCGCACGACAAACTCTCCATCTTTTATGAGGTACCCAAGGACGAGATCGATCCGCTCTTGGTGGGTCTCAAAGATAAGCTCGTCGATCAGGCGAATTTCGGCAGCGTTACCGAAAAGGCCAAGCTCACCATTCGGGCCAAGGCCGACGGGATCGTCGTGGAGCGCACCGTGGTGCCGGGAAACTATTACGAGAGCACCGATGTCTTGATGGAAGTCGCCCCGCTCGACCACCTCTGGGTTTTGGTCAACGTCTACGAACTTGACCAGGACAAGGTCAAGGAAGGGATGACGATGCAAATCCACTTCCCGTTCGTGGAAACCAACGTCATGGGGAAGGTTGATAACATCGCCAGCCAGGTGTCGAAAGACACGCGGGCGGTCAAGGTCCGCGCGTCGATCCCCAACCCTGACGGCCGCCTCAAATCCGAGATGCTCGTGACCGCCAGACTGGAAATTCCTCCCATGGAAGGCCAGACGGTGATTCCCCGGCTCGCCATGGTCGCCCTCAATGGCTCGGATTATGTTTTCGTCAAAGAACCCGGCACCGTGGAGGTAGGATCGGCAAAAGCGATCAAATATCGTCGCGTGAAGATTCAGGTCGCTCAAGAAAACGCCGACTCGGTCGTCGTGTCCTCGGGTCTGAAGGCCGGTCAAGAGGTCGTCACCAACGGCAGTTTGATTCTGTCGCAGCTCCACGAGGATCGTGCGATGACCTCGACCGGTATGCCAGCCAATTGAGCCGGGGCCGGTTTACTAAAGGTTCTCCGCGCGGTGCATCCCTTGGACGGGCGGACCCGATAAAGCGGGACCGGCCGAGTCCCCCATTTGACCCGGCCCTTCCTCACGTGTAGGATCGCGTACAGTGCCTTTTCCTTGCGAATCGGCCAGCCTCTCGCGAGGCGACCTCACTTCCTGAAAGGTGGTGGACACGATGCCATTGTTCGAGGTCGAAACCACGTCGCATATCATGATCGCCTCCGTTGAGGATGAAGCCGAGGCGAGGACGTTCGCAAAGGCGAACTATCCGAACGAAGATGTCATCCGGATCAGTCACCGGCCCCGAGATGCCTGGGTGATCTCCAAGAATCTGCTCGGCATCACCGGAAAGGTTGACCCTTGCACGACGGCGAGAGACTGTCTGGCCAAATCTCAAGGGGATAAGCTTCACGCTGTCCGACTCTACATGCAGCAAACCGGAAGCGACCTCGAAGGGGCCCGAAAAGTCATCGAGTCGAACATGGCGATGGGTTGGTGATCGAGCCCTCGGTCATCGCGTCCGGTGTGGATGTGCGCATCCGACGATGAGCGCGGAGTCGATCGGGTCCCTGAGAGAAACGCGCGGAGCCTGGGTACCGACCCTCGTCACTCGATGAGGGTCGTCCGATCGGGATCTGAGGTTCACGCGCACGTCTGAGGTTGTGGTAGGAGGTGGCCATGGCGAAGGTGACCTGTTTGATCCTGGGCGGTGGACGCGGAACCCGGCTCTTTCCGCTCACGAAATCGCGGAGTAAGCCCGCCGTGCCGATCGCCGGGAAATACCGGCTGATCGATATTCCCATTTCAAACTGCATTCATTCGGGGCTGAACCGGATCTTCGTCCTCACCCAGTTCAACTCCGTCAGCCTTCACCGGCACATCGCCAACACGTATAAGTTTGACCCGTTCGGCGGGGGCTTTGTCGAGATTCTCGCCGCTCAGCAGACGATGCTGCACGAGAGTTGGTATCAAGGAACCGCAGACGCGGTGCGCCGGAATATCCCATACTTCGCTGAGGACAAGGCCGACCTGGTCTTGATCCTGTCCGGAGACCAGCTTTACCGGATGAACTTTCAGGAGATGATTCGAAGCCACCTCGAATCCAAGGCCGAAGCCACGATCTCCGCTCTTCCCGTGGGAGAGCTGGAGGCGAAATCGTGTGGGATCATGAGGATCGATTCGTCCGGCCGCGTGATCGAATTTGAGGAGAAGCCCAAGACGCCAGAGAAATTGGCG
>JAYVYS010000834.1:0-3265 GCA_043784005.1 Isosphaeraceae bacterium | reverse complement strand
ACCAATCAGATTCGACTCATTTTGCTGGAAGTGAAACCATTCACCTCAAAGCCGACAGTCGCCAAATAATAGAGAAAAATGCGCAAGGAGACACCCTCGAACGCCTGTATAAAGTGGAATCGAGGGTGTCACATTGGCCGTTCAGGTTCGGAAAAACGTCATTGCGGGATGACCACGCCACCGCCGACCGCCGGGCCGATGACCTGAATATCACCGGGTCGTGAACCACCCCCCGCCGCGGCGCTTCGTCCCCCTCCACCCGATGCCGCGCTCGCCGCCTCAGGTTCAGCGTCGGCCGAGAGCACGCTCTCCGTACCGTAAGGGCGGGCATCTTGGTGCAGGATCAACCACTCCGACTGGGGATCGAAAACCTTTGCGTTTTTGAACGTCTTGTAAGGGTCGGTCCGATTCGGGCTGTTGCTTGTGAAGACCAGGCCCGTCGTGTATTGAAAGAATCCTAGCCACTGCCGGTCCAGGCCAAGTTTGAAGGGTGCGGCAGCGGTATAATCCATCGTCGTAAACACTTTCTTATGGACCGGGGCCGCCTCATAAGAGAGCAAAATGATGCTCACTGTCACGACACTTCCCATCAGCCCGAAGAAGATTCGACCAATGTGAAAAACCGGAGGAGGGAACCGGACCATCGCAGGGGCGAGCGTTTCGGTTGTGAGACGGAATAAGATGACCGAGACACAGAAAATCGACATCATGCAAAACGTGTCGGCGAAACCCGCGATGAATGTCAGGTTCTTCGCGAACAGGCTCGCGAGCGGCTCATAGAAGTTGAAGGCGATGAGCCCGCTGAAGAGAACGTTAAAGAACATCAGGGCCGCGCCCCAAAGGCCTTCACTCATCAAGGCCCAGGTCATGCCCAGGATCAAGCCGCAGATCACCATGTCGACGATCGTTTGGTTCATGGCCTTTTCTTTCGTATTCCGGGAGATGAAGTCATTAGTATGAAAACGACCACGGCTCGGGTCACTTCACCACGCGGAGCAACTCTTCGATCGACGTCTTGCCCTGAATGACCTGACGTAGCCCGTCTTCCTGCATGTAAATCATCCCGTTCTTTCGGGCCTCGGCCTTGATCGCGTTCATCGACGGGTTCTCGCGGATCATGTCGCGCATCGGCTCGGTAATCACGAGAAGCTCGAAGATCCCGGTCCTACCGAGATATCCTGTCCCGCCGCATTGCGGGCAAACCTGCTCAGGCTCCGTCGGCTTGCGATAGAAAACGTCGACCTTGTCCGCCGGAAGGTTCGCTTTTTTCAAGAACTCGGGCTTTGGTTTGTAAGGCTCCTTGCAGGCCTCGCAAAGCACGCGGACGAGGCGTTGGCCGAGAACGGCCGTCAGGGCCGAGGCAATCATGAAAGGCTCGACACCCAGGTCAAGCAACCGGAAAAGCGCAGTCACCGTATCGTTGGCGTGGACTGTGGAGAAGACCATGTGACCCGTGGTCGCCGCCTGGCAGGCGATCGTGGCGGTCTCCTGGTCGCGGATTTCGCCGATCATGATCACGTCGGGGTCTTGACGGAGAATCGAGCGAAGGCTGCCGGAGAAAGTCTGGCCGCTCTTCGTGTTGATCTCCATCTGCGTGATATTGTCGAGGTGATACTCGATGGGATCTTCAACGGTGATGATATTCTTTTGGAACCTGTCGATCTCACGTAGACCCGCGTAGAGCGTCGTCGTTTTGCCCGAACCGGTCGGTCCGCAAACCAAAAACATCCCGTGCGGTTGCGTGACGGTCGTGCGAATCTCGGCGATCAGCTTGGGCCGCATTCCCGAGTCGTCAAGCCTCGCCACGCCCGTGGCGCTGTCGAGAATACGCATGACGAGCTTTTCGCCGCCTTTGGAGCCCGAGGTGGCGACGCGGAAATCAAGCTCTCGACCTTCCAGCTTCGCCCCGAACGAGCCGTCTTGCGGCTTTCGTTTTTCGGAAATGTCCAACGCGGAGAGAACCTTGAACACGTTCACGACCGCATCGCCGGTTTGCCGGTCAAAGGGCTCGGCGGCATGAAGGATGCCGTCGATTCGGTAGCGGACGGAAAGTTGTTCCGTGGTCGGTTCAAGGTGGATGTCCGTCGCGCGTCGAAGTACCGCGTCGTAGACGAGTTCCTTGGCGGACATATACGAGCGAGACTCTTCCGCCTGGTGGACCCGATTCGGGTCCTCCTTCATCGCCCCCTGACTCTTTCCGATGAACACGATCGGTGGCCCGGAGCGATCAACGTTGGAGTCTCCCCGATTGAAGATCGGACGCACACCGAGCTTGGCGAGCAGGTTGTTGGTGACCTCTCCGATGTGATATGGCGTCAAAACCTTGGAGTCATCGGGAACGGTCTGGTTGCGCACGTAAATATAGGTGAGCAAAGGAACGAGATAGAGGAGCAATAGCAGCGTCACACCGATGGGGTAAACAGGGATCGCCCAGACCAAGGCGAGCCCGAGCACGCCCGTGAAGAAGACGATGCTATTCCAGAGCTCGAATTTGAGGTTGTTCAGATCTTTGGCGTCGTCGTCGACCCAGTAAGTCGTCCAGGTCCACATCAAAAAGATGAGGATGACCGGGATGAACTTGAAGAGGTTGAGGTAAAGGCCAGGGCCGCGCTGGATGGCCGCCGACTGCGCGAGCAGGAGGTCGGTGACCTCAGCGGCGTTGACCCCGGCAGTGGTGCCGAGTGTCAGGATGGCAAACGTCGCGAGGGCGAGGCGCGGACGGATCATTGATGGCCTTTCTTCCCGGGAAGAGGGCGGGTTGGCAGACGAAAAGCCGAACCCACAAGTCCGATTCCGCCGCGATGACACCGGGGACGGGCCATGCGCGGCGGTATCGAACGATTGGTTTCGGATCTTAAAGAATACCAGGTTGGGCGACTGTAATCCCCTTGAGGGCCATTTTCAGAATTTCGACGCTGGGCGCGACCTCGAACGCCGTCGCACGTTCGATCTTTTCTTCCACGCAAAGCCTTCGGAGGCTCTCGGTGAAGTCTTGCATGCCTTCTTCTTTGCCGATCCGGATCGCGTCGCCGAGCTTTGTATCTTCGCCATTCAAGATGAGTTTCCTCACCGTGGGATTCGTCCTCATGATCTCAACGGTAGGCACGCGGCTGATTCCCTTGGCCTGAAGCTCTTTCGTGGTCTGCAATAGCTTCTGAGCGACCACCGCTTTGAGGTTGAATGCCAAAGACTGTCGCAACGCGCCGTGCATTTCTTGCGGAAAAAGGTCCAACAACCGACCGATCGTCGAGGGAGCCGATGAGGC
>JAYVYS010000833.1:0-3033 GCA_043784005.1 Isosphaeraceae bacterium | reverse complement strand
GCGACTTCTCGAGCCGTCCAGCCCACTCCGAGTGCCAATGCCACGATCGTCGGAATGAAGGCTCCGGCGCCTAGGCGTCGAACTTTGCGATTGACTTGCGTCATGATTTCCTCGCGAGTGAACTTGTTTCGAAGGACTGTCGGATCTGAAGATATCGTAAGAAATCGGGAAGTCGAGCGAAAGTCATTGGAGACGAGAGGTGCTCCTAATCATGTATCATCGTATTGGTCGAAGCTTTCTTCCGAAAAATGGACGAGAATCTGAGAATCCTCAACCGTCTCTCAACGGACCCGACAACTTTCATGTTACCCATGCCTTTCGGTACGGAAACTCCGCCACCGGATGAAACCGACGACGACGGCGATGAAGACTCCGTGGATCTTGGTGTCGCCGCCCCGATCGGCGATGTGGACGCTTGCGATTCCGAGACGGAAACCTTCGGCCTCGATTGCATCGACGATCGCGAACGGGCCTTACCCGTACGTCAGGGAGATTTGACCCGCCTTTTACTTGCGGAGCCCGGTGTCTCCGAGGTCGACCGCGAAAAACTCTCGGAATTCGGACGACTGCTCGCCGCGGCGTTTCATTCCAAGTTTTTCACGACCCTTCGCGAACTGAAAGAAACCTACGCTCCTCTGGACCCCGACGCGGATTATGTTCAGATCGAAGGGCATAGTCGAACCTTGCAGGAAAGCTCATTCGACGCCTTCATGAAGCCGTTTGAATCGGCGCTCGAACGCGCGAATTACAACACGCTCTCGCGAGAGATTCTCGAGCAGGCGATCATGGCACCCAATGAACTCGGGTTGACCTACGTTCCCGACTTCAGCCTTTTCGACCACATGACCGTCTATGTCCGTGGATTCACACAGATCGCACGCGAGATTCGAAGCGTCAAAACCCGCTTCAAAAAAAGGACCGTCTTGCTTGATGCCTATGCGCGGATGGTCGTCGCCCTCAAGTTCAAACCGGGTTTCGATCTCGGCCCACTCGTCCGGTCGGACGTGCTCTATCTGCGGATGTTCAAGGACGTCCCCCACGTTGACATGGAGATGCACCTTCCCGAGCAGGGCACTCGCGTCAGAATGCGAATTTTCGACAAAGCGATGATCGCTTCGCCCGTGGCCACCGGCCTTCCCGCGATCCTCTCCAAGCTCCTCTCCGTCGCGATCATCCCCAAGATGTTGCTTATCCCGTTGATCATCGCGCCTGTCAGCGCGGGGGTGAAGTCGTATTTCGGGTTTCGACAGGCCAAGCAGAAACATTTGCTGACGATGATCCACCGGCTTTATTATTTGACCCTCGCCAACAACGCGAGTGTGATCACGCGCATGGTCGACTCGGCCGAGGACGAAGAATACAAAGAGGCCATGCTCGCCTACTACTTCCTCCACCTCGGCGCACCCGACGGCACTCCCTGGACCGTCTCCCGCCTGGACCGGCATATCGAGACGTTTCTTCGAGACCGGACCCAAGTCACGATTAACTTCGAAGTCGCCGACGCCCTCTCGAAACTCTTCCGCGTGGGCCTCGCTCACCGTGACACCCAAGGAATCCTCGAAGCCACTCCGATCGATCAGGCACTCCAGATCCTCGGAAAATGGGATGATACCGAGTTCTATTCGTAACCTCCTTCGCCGTGGCTTCATGACAGAAAAACGAACTTGTTAAACAAAAATCCAAATCCTTCGGGGATTGCGATTGCGTTGGCTGATGAGGATCGTCAAGATCAATGATGTCGATCCTCAAAGGTTGGTGCGAACCATGAATCCCATCGACGCCGCTGCGAACAACCTCGCGGAACGCCTCTCCCCCGTCTGGCCCGTCGGGGGCCCGAGGGCTACAATGAGACTTTGAGAAGGTGTGACGCGGGCCGACCGTTCCTCCCGCCCTCGGCCCCCGCCTTTGTTCGCGTCCCCTCGAAGACGCCAGGCCAGGAAGCTCGACGACATGGCGACTGCCACCAAAAAAACGCGGATGGCTGATTCTTCCCCAGCGCATCAAGCTGAGCGAGGGAATCCGATCCTGCACGCGCTTGACGCGATTTATCGGTTTCTCGCTTCACTGAAACTCGCGGTCATCAGCCTGAGCAGCCTCGCGGCCGTGCTCGCGTATGCGACGTTCTTTGAGTCGTGGTACGGTACGGCGGCCGCCCAAGAGTGGATCTACCGCTCCAAGGGCTTCTCGGTATTGCTCGCCTTCCTGGGTGCGAACATCCTCTGTGCAGCGCTGATTCGCTATCCGTGGAAGAAGCGACAGACCGGCTTTGTCGTAACTCACCTGGGGCTTCTCGTCCTGCTCGGCGGGTCATTTTACAGCCTCATGACGTCCGACGAAGGCCAACTTGCTTTGCTGGAAGGCGAGACCAAGAGCGAGATGATCCGATCCGACTACCCGATCGTGCGCGTCCGCCAGATTGACCCGCAGAAGCCTTCCGATGTACTCCGAGAGTGGGAGTTGCCATTCCACCCGGGCACATTCGGCTGGGGTCCCGGTCAACCCAGACCCCGGAACTTTCTGAATGCATTCGACGATCTCTTCTCGAAAGAAGACGCTGGCAAACCTCGGGACGTTCTGACCCAGCCCAAGGATCCGTTCCAGTTCGTGGTAAAGTCGCACATGCCGGCGTCGATACCCGCTGTCATACACCGCGCGGATCCAGACGGCTCACCGATGGCCAAGATTCGGCCGACCTTCAAGGCCCCGGGCATGCCGAAAGGCCGCGACGTCTTCCCCTCTGAGCCCGACCGCTGGTTCGAGACGGATAAACGGTTCTACCGGATCGTCAAAAGCCGTGACGGATCCGGAGACCCGATGCCCGCTCAGTTCGCGTTCCTCTACACCGATCGCCCCGAGCTTGTCGAGGATTTCCTCAACCCGGCCGAATCCAAAGGAGATCAAGGAACCGCCCGGTTTCATTACGTCGACAAGTCCGGCAAGTCGCGAACCTACGACTTCGCTCTCGATGGCCAGGAAGGCAAGTCGTTCAGCTTACCCGACAGTGAATTTGAGATCACTTTCGTCAGCGTAGCC
>JAYVYS010000832.1:0-2377 GCA_043784005.1 Isosphaeraceae bacterium | reverse complement strand
CGGGCTGGCAATCGCGGTCCTTTCGGTCGTCGCATACTACTACTTGTTGAATCGCGTCGACCTCTTGGTTCGCGAACTCGACGACCATGCCAAGAAAGTCATCGACCTCGTCTCGGCGGAATCGATGCGCCCGGCCGCTTCCGAACGGCGTCCGAACTTCGCGCCGCCCGGCGATCATCCTAGACATGAATCCCGGCTCCATCGCGACTGACCGAGTATTCTGAAAACATTCGCTTATTTCAAGATGCATCGGGCCGAGGAGGACTGCCGACAATGATCTCGGACCGTCAGCAGGCCGAGGAGTTGCCGTATATCAACATGACGCCCATGGTGGACGTTGTGCTGTGTCTCCTCGTCTTCTTCATGGCGGCCACGCGGCTCTACGATTGGGATGAGAGCCAGTTTGTGGTGAACGTCCCGCAAGTCACCGACGCCGCGCCGTTGACCGCCGCGCCCGACGACCTCTCCTTGACAATTGTCAAACCCGGTGTCGTCTCGGTGGGCGAGGCGTCGTATGATCTCGAAGAGTTGACCGTATTGCTCCGCGACGCCCGTGACCGCTACGCCGATCAGGGAGTCGTGATCCGAGGCGACGCCATGCTTAATTACCAGGATCTCGCCGATGTCCTTTCAGCGTGCGACGCCGCAGGCATCCGCAACGTTCGGCTCCCGGTCCGCCCCGGCGGCCGCGGGAGAGCCGTGGAAGTCAAGCCTGGCTGAGCTGGCCGGCCCTCTCCGTTGATTCGCCACGACCCGAGGAATTCTGGATGGACTTTCTGAGACAAGCGATCGACACACTCCGTCACTTCGGACCCGACCAGATCAATTCACTTGCGCAATCCTTCGGTAGTTGGCTCTACCTGATTCTTTTTGCGATCATCTTCGCGGAAACTGGCCTGGTGTTGCTTCCGTTCTTGCCTGGCGATTCGCTGCTCTTCGCCGTCGGAGCGGTCGCCGCGCACCCGGACTCTCCGATCAACCTTTCGCTGACCGCGATCCTGCTGATTGTCGCGGCCGTGCTGGGCGACGCCGTGAATTACGCGATCGGGTATTATGTTGGCCCCGCAGTCTTTTCGAGCGAAAAGTCGCGGCTCTTGAACAAGCGGCATCTGACGGAAGCCCACGATTTCTACGAACGCCACGGCTCCAAGACAATCATCCTCGCTCGGTTCATACCAATCGTCCGAACATTCGCCCCGTTCGTCGCGGGAGTGGGCCGGATGAATTACTTCAGGTTTGCCGTTTACAACCTGGTGGGTGGCGTCGCCTGGGTGCTTCTTTGCCTACTCTCAGGCTGGTTTTTCGGGAATCTGCCGTTCGTGAAAAAGAACTTCGAACTCGTCATCATCGCGATCGTCGTGGTCTCGGTGCTGCCGGCGGTCATCGAATTTCTCAAGAACCGCGGAACGGCCAAAACTCACATGGTGGAATAGAAAATCATGAATCAACATATCGTTCCGCGGATGGTCCGCGAATCGCGAACCCGACGATCATCTGAAAACGCGCGGTGAAAACGCAGACGTTAGGCGATCTCGAATCACTGAGGCTTGGTTTCGAGCGCTTTTTCCAGATCGTCGAGCGGCATGCTACTGAAGTTGCCGCCCAGCAGAGCGCTGAGTTGTAAGCCGACGAGGGCCTCGCTCGGTCCCTTCCCATCCAGCACCATGCTCAGATAGGGTTCGGCGCCGACGAGCACGGCGCGGGGCTTGCCATGAACGGTAAGGACGTAGCGAACTTTATCGTTCTCAAGCTCTCGGAGAATTCCAGGAAGATTTTGGTGGAGTTCCCGGCTCCCGATAATCCGAACAGGAGAGTCGGACACCTTGTCTCCCATACGATCCGACCTCAGTCAAAAGGGGGGCAAATTGTCCGAGTCGGGCCCCATTTCGGCCCATCAAACAGGCTCGGAAGTCCGATCACGATGATCGAAGGAGCATCACGGAGAAGTCACTCAAATCGCGGGTCAAGAACAACGCTTTGATGCAAATCGAGGAAAGAGAGACTTGTACCCTCGACCTCTTGCGTGCCATGCAACCCGCCGAGCACTGGAAAATACCTTGAAATGATATGACTCTCGGCATTCGCGACGACATTGATACTACACACAAGTCCCACGGATTATCAAGTTTTTTCACGGGTTTGGGACAAAAATTAAGTGCAAGTCGAGACCGGGTAAAACCATGCGGGCGATCGGGTCGCCTGCCGAACTTCCTTCGAGTCATACTCGCCGCACGGCTCGCGCCATTCGTCTGGTGGCGGGACATCTCTCATCACTCATCCGAGTCGGGCATCGGCTGGCCACGCATCGGCCCGGTCGATGGCCGCACCGGCGACGTCATCGCCCTGCCGTCAGGCCGCAAGATCCCGATGCCAGGCC
>JAYVYS010000831.1:0-12473 GCA_043784005.1 Isosphaeraceae bacterium | reverse complement strand
CTCACCGTGTTTTTTCTTCTCTTCTTGAACCTTCTTATCGTGCGCGACGTTCCGTGGATCTGCCATGGCTGTTACCTTTTGTAGACGAGAGGCCCGCCGCATTCTCTTGATTGAGAACGTTCGGTATCGAACTCCACACACCTTGCATTTTTCATACCCGATTGAAATTCATTTTCTTCTCCACACCACCAGGTGGGTGAGTGCCAACGCGTTCGGGCCCTAAAAGGAAAAAGAGGTCCTGAAAAGGTATCAGGAACCGTGAAATGTCATTATCACGGTTCCTTGACAATGTTTTCGGTCGAGAGAGGAACGAAATTTTAGCTTCCTGACACGGTTTTTGCGTGGTTAAACCGTTTGTAAACGAGCAGCAAGAGAGCGCCGGAGAACATGTTGGTCAATGTGGCGGGCTCGGGGACAGGGGCGGAAGTCACCACGAACGTGAGGCTGTCGGCGGAAAACGGGCGGCCGTTGTAAACCACTGATAACCCTTCCGGCGTGGTCGGATAGAGTGGTGAGTTGCCCGCGAGGAGAGCGGGGGTCTCGGCGCTTTTGAATCCGAAGGTCAGCGAGTTGCCGATCGCCAGTGCATCTCCCGGGGTATTGGCGACCCATTGGATCGCATACCCGTTGGTGGGAATGTTGGGAATGTGCGTCACGATCCCCGTCCAGCCACTCGGCATCGACAATGTGACGGGATTGTTGACCATGAAATCCTTGCCAGGCACCCAGGAGAACCAGAATGTCCCGATGGGATCGGTACTTGTGATCGCGTTAATAAGGGTAATGGTGTCGTCGTAATTGACGCCGTCGGCGTTCAGGACCGCGCTCTGGAATCCACTGGCGACGATGAGACCCGCCGAGGTGGGTTTCGTCGAAAATCCGACGGCGAGAACAATCCCCAGCAGGATAAACTTTTTCATTGCCGCGACTCGGAATTGTTGTTCGATCGGACAGGCTGGGTGTCGTTCGAGTCGAGCCGAAAGTGAATTCCAGCCTGTCCGCGCGACCGCCTTCGACGAACACTCGCGGATCATCTCGTCCGCCTTTTCAAAGAAGAGTGCCCCGAATCCATCGGCTGGTTGTGGAATTCTCGCGAAATTCGGCGTTCACGAAATCCACGCGCATTTTTTTTGGTTACCTTACTCGATGGTCTTGAGTCTCTTCTCAATGTGTAACAAACGTTTCGCACACCTCTGCAATTCGCCCTCCTCGGTTGATTTCGACTGCCGTTTCCGCTAAAATCTGTTACTTCACTATCTTTATGTAGTAACCGATCATTCCACGGAGACGGGGGGGATCGGGAGGAGAAGGCGAGCGATGGACGCAGGCGAACAGGGTGGGAAGCCAGGCGTGGGACAGGTCCAGGGCGCGGGGGGCAAGCCGAGCAAGGTTGAGGGCTTGAAACTCGCCAGCCACTACCTCAAAACGTTCGTGGCCGAGGAGATCGGAAACTCCGAGGGACACCTCACGGAGGATGCGGCGACGATTTTGAAGTTCCATGGTTCTTACCAGCAAGATGACCGCGACGTTCGCTCTCAGATGCGTCGCGAGGGGAAAGAAAAGGCTTATTCGTTCATGATCCGCGTGCGGATGCCGGGGGGGATGCTCCACACGGCGTCTCAGTATCTGGCGTGCTCTCACCTTGCGGAGACTGTCGGCAACGGGACGTTGCGGATCACGACTCGGCAAGAGTTTCAGCTTCACGGGGTCCTCAAAATGGACCTCGCGGCGACGATCCGCGCGATCAACGAAACACTGCTCTCGACCCTGGCCGCCTGTGGTGACGTCGAACGAAACGTGCTCTGCTGCCCGGCCCCTTTGAATGACGCGATCCGAAGCGCCCTTCAGATCGACGCCCATCGCTGGGCCAGCCATGCCGCGCCCCGCTCGTCGAGCTACTGGGACATCTGGCTCGACGGCGAGAAGATCGACAACCCCTATTTGCCCGCGCCCGAGTCCGCAAAGATCCAGACCTCGGGCGATGACACGATCGAACCGCTTTACGGCAAGGCGTATCTTCCGCGCAAGTTCAAGACCGCGTTCGCGCTCCCCGAAGACAACTGCACTGATATTCACGCGAATGACCTTGGATATCTCGCGGTGGTCGAACACGGCGAAGTGGTCGGCTACAACGTGTTGATTGGCGGGGGACTCGGTACCACCCCGAGCGCTCAGAAAACGTTTCCGTTTCTCTCGGTGCCGCTCTGTTACGTCGGTCGGGACCAGATCCTGGAGATCGGCGAGGCGGTGTTGAAGGTCTATCGCGACTTCGGCAATCGATCCGACCGGAAGCGCGCCCGGCTCAAGTACATCATCGCCGACTGGGGCGTTCCCACGTTTCGCGAAAAGGTCGAGGAGTACCTCGGTCATACCCTCGCCGAGTCGAAGCCGATCCGTGTGAGCGACGTTGACGACCATCTCGGCTGGCACGAGCAGGGCGACGGTAAGCTCTTTCTGGGCATCCCGGTTGAAAACGGCCGGATCAAAGACGCGGAAGGCTTTCGCCTCTTCAGTGGTTTGAAGGCTTTCTTCGAGAAATACGGCACTGCCGGCCGTTTGACGTGCCAGCAGTCGATCTTGCTGGTCGACCTCGATCCGTCGTGGAAGCCGGCGATCGAATCCTGGCTGGCGGAATATGGAATCGCCTCGGTCGAACGGGTGAGTACCGTCAGACGGTGGTCGATGGCGTGCCCGGCCGTGCCGACATGCGGGCTCGCGGTGACGGAGGCCGAGCGAGCACTGCCGAGCATGATGGACGAACTCGAAATCGCTCTCACGAATCTTGGCCTCGACAAAGAGCGATTCACCGTCCGAATGACGGGTTGCCCGAACGGCTGCGCTCGTCCTTATAACTCCGATATCGGCCTTGTGGGGCGTTCCGCTTCGAAAAACCCTGACGGCACCCCCGGACCCGGAACCTACACCATTTTTCTCGGCGGGCGCACCGAGGGAGATCGGCTCAACGTCGAGTTCAAGGACTATGTTCCGATCGATAAACTCGTCTCGGAATTGACCCCGGTCTTCGCGCGCTTCAAGGCCGAGCACGCCGCGGGTGAATCCTTTGGGGACTTTTGCCATCGGATCGGGGTCGAGAATCTGGTGAGGGAGACAAGCCCGGTTTGATCGCCGGAATCGAACATCGCTTGTCATGCAATCGCGGCACCTCGCCGATCAGTCCAGCTCGCCCCATTCCTTGTTGGCAATGGCGAGGGGGTTCTTATCCGCCCAAGAGCTTCTCTTAACGGTCTCTTCGAGCGAATCCATCGAGTGAAAGTCGCCGCACCAAAATCGTGTGACCGGGCCATAGTGCGACCCGATGGCGCTGACGGGATCAAGAACGTTGCGAAAATTTCGACCAGTGGAAGCGCGCTGCTTGTCAAACGCGGTTCCCTTGAGTCCGCCCATCCACGAGTGGAGTCCGTCGGGGGTCCAGTCCAGGATCTTGGCCGTCTGGATGAGACCCCACATTCCGGGTGCGTTGAATGTCACAAACGGGATGTGCATCCAGTGGCCGATCACCTGCGCGACGGCACCGCCCAAAGAGTGCCCGACGAAATAGGGCGTGTATCCGGCGAGACGTGTCCTGGCCACATCAAAAAGACGGAGCGCGGCGCTACAGTATTGAGGCAAGATTCCCGCGACGATTTGAAGGTCCGAGGCGATATCACCAAGTTTCGCCGGAACCGTCCCCTGAAATGCGACGACGTACTCCTTGGTGGAATCTTTGATGTACACGCAGCCTTTGAAATCCGTTCGCGTCCAACCCCAGCGTTTCTCCTCGTTGAAGGTTTTGGCTTCGAATCCCGGGATTGTGTGACCGTTGGTATCGAGCTGGTAGACGGCGTTTGCCATTCTCGCAAATTCTTTTGTTATAATCATGTCATCACCTTTTCACAAGAGTTTTTGAAGACTGTGCTCGGCGTTGCCAACGGACGAGCTCGGACGTCAATATGGCCGCCGGGGTCTGCTTTCGCATCGTGGGGCGAGAAGATTTGACAACTTTGACAAGTCTCACACTCCACGATACCTGAAAGCGATCAAGGATTGAAGCCGACGAGAAGTTTGACGGAATTCGCTTGCGTCACGCGACTTTTAGCCTGATGCTGGAGACCGTCGGGCGATCCTGTCATGTCGTTGATTGACCGTATGCGTCCCGTCGGTTTCTTCGTTTTCCTTCGTTCATCAAGGAGTTTCCCGGACGATGGAGTGTCTCGGTCCAGAGTGCGCGACGATGTTGCTGGAATGGCTGAAAACACGTGCGGAGGGCTGGACCGAAGAGACGGCCGGGCCCGCGAAATCGTCCCCCCCCCGACAGAAGAGCCTGTTCCTGACTGCTCCCTACCAGGACGACGCGGCATTGATCCGCACGACCTCCGAGTTTCTCGGGGCGGTCGAGCACCTCGAATTCGCGATCTTCCGGCGCTACAACAATATCCTAACCCGCGCCGAGCGCGCCCGGCTCGACAATACGATTGAAAATGCCCTTTTCAAGGCCGATCGCTATGCCGAAAAACTTGAGCCGCAAGAAAAGGCCCGCGTCGAGGACGACTTGGAGGCGATCAAGAAAACACTTCGTGAAGGTCGCGAGCGGGCGGAGCGAATGCGGCATCAGGCCAAACGTTCGGACCTGAAACTTGCGCAACTCGCCAACCTTACCCCCGAGGGGTTCGAGGAGTTTGTCGCGGAGATCTTCGAGGCCCTAGGCTACGCGGTTGAGACGGTGGGCGGCACCGGGGACGAAGGGGTCGACCTTCGCGTGAAGAAGAAAGGGCTGACGGCCGTGGTCCAGTGTAAATATCACGCGAAGGGGGTCGTGGGCTCGCCCGAGCTTCAAAAATTCTTGGGGACGATCCATCATACACGTAGTCATAAGGGGTTTTTCGTCACGACGCGCACGTTCTCGCTCGCGGCCGAAAAGTTTGTCGCCGAGCATCCGATCGAGTTGATCGATGGCCCGAGGCTCGTCGAGCTTGTTCAGGAGGCACTCGGCCCGGGTGCGAGGCGAGAGCCGGAGCCGGTTTGGTTCTGAACGGTTTGAATAAATCGCGCAGATCGATCAAACAAGACTCGAATCGATGACGTAGATTAACGACAGAGGGCACGGCGCGGATATTGCAAGAGCACTCAAAGCGAATCGTTGCCGAGACTCACTGATCAGATCAGATCGTTTTTCCCAAGTGCGGGAGAAAAACCGTTTCATACTTGACTGGGGGGCGGACGGCCTTTAGCCTTTCACCCGAGCGTGGAACCGGACCCGCGCGACCCGTCCCACCCCCGGCCAAGGAGGGTTTCGAATGGCCACCTGCGACAAGGATCGCACACTTCATCGGCTCGAGCTTTCCGCCGAATTCGAAGATCTGGAAGGACTCTTGAAAACGGACCTCCGCGCGATCGTAGCGGTGCTTGCCGGCCGCGCCGGTGAGCGTTTGCTGTTGACGCGTCGAGAATCGCATCAGCTTCGCCAGACCTTGTGGAATCGCCTCACCGAGGCCGTGAACGAAACCCTTGAGCCTCTCTCGGCCGACCGCCGCTGATTGGCCTCTCGGAGCTTCGAACACCGGCTTCCCCCATCTTTTCCTGATGCGTTCGCACCACCCCACGCTTCTTTCGAAATTCTCTTCGCGGCCTAACTGAAACCATATGGCGAGAATCGTCCTCGGGGTCACCGGCTCGGTGGCGGCGGTGCGTACTCCCGCGCTCTATCGCTCGCTGCGCGAATCCGGCCATGTCGTGCGGATCGTGGCGACGTCGCCCTCGCTTTTCTTTTTCGATCCCGCCGAACTTGACTCCGGCGACGAGCCCTACGGCCCGCTTTATCGCGACGCGGATGAGTGGTCGGGCATGGCTTACCAGCGAGGCGATCCGGTCCTCCACATCGAGTTTCGGAAGTGGGCGGATCTGTTTGTGATCGCTCCTCTGGACGCCAACACCCTCGCGAAATTCGCGATCGGCCTTTCCGACAACTTCCTGACGTGCATTTTCCGAGCCTGGGACTTCACAAAGCCCGTCGTACTGGCACCGGCGATGAATACGTTGATGTGGCAGAGTCCTGTCACGCTCAGGCATCTCCGGCAGCTTGTCGCTGATCACGGCATCATCGACGTCGCGAAGGGATGGACCCTCGACGATGCTCCCGAGGTTTTCGCGCGCGCCGCCCCGAACCTCATCTTGATCCCCCCCCAAGCCAAGCGTCTCGCCTGCGGAGACGTCGGGGTCGGAGCGATGGCCGAGGTTGTGACGATCGCCGAGGTCGTTCGGCATTGGGCGGAACACGATTCAACCGCTGATGACGCGGATGCCATCGCCTGAAGAAAGAGAAGATTTACGAATTTTGAGAATTCTATGCTTTCATCCTCATCTATCTGAGCGATCCTCGGTTGCGTTTCTTGGCTCGATCTTTCGGTCTTGTCCAGCTTGTCGGGACGGGGATAATAGATTATTCGGCCTAATTCAAATCGTCCCGCGATTCGATTCAGAGGAGTGAACCCATGTCGAGACAAGCCGACTTCGGGTCGAAGGAAAGCCCCGACGGAGAGTTCGCGATCGACACGGAACGAGCCGCGAAGTCCGAGATTTCGCCTGGTGTATTCGTGGTGACGCAACATCCCGCGTCTCTCTCCGCCAAGCTTTTGCCACCACTCCTTCTCGTCATGATGTGCGCGGGATTCCTCGCCTATCGAAACGCTTCGGCGGATTGGCGAGGGATCTCGGTGCTGACCGAGTGGTTGAACGGTCCGGTCGTGACGCCCAAGCTCCAGCCCACCGTCCCGGCTACTCCCGCGTTGGCGCTGAAGGCAGAACCGGAGGAGCCGCCCGCCGAACCTGCTCCGGAAACCCTTACGGTCGAACCCGCGCCTAAAGTCGAGATCGACCCGCTCGGCGACATTCAACGCGAGTCGGAGAAAGAGCAGGCGCGGATCGCGGAGTTGGAGAAGATCAAGGCCCGCGAAGAAGAAAAATTGGCCGCGAGCGAGGATCAGAGGCGGAACGAGCAACACCGAGAACAGCTCCAAAAGCGGCATGGAATCGACCCGCAACAGCTTGCTCAGATTCAGGCCATGCAGCGCGAATTGATGCGACGACATCAAGAAATGTTTGAGCAAGTGAACCGGGAACAAATGGACGCGATGGCCGACATGCGGCAGCGATTTCTCGGTCAAGGGTTCCCGAACACTCCGCGCCTGCCCGTGCCTGCACCTGGTTTCGGATTCGGGATGGCTCCCCTTCCTCCGATGCCCGGAATTGGCGATGGCAAAGAGAATGAAGAGGTCGTCAAGCGAACTCCCGACGGCGGCGAGACTCGCTTCCGACGATTCAACGGTCCCAATGGCGCTCGAGGCTTCGTCTGGCAGTTCCGTGGCGGCAACGGCAACATGCCCGTGCCTCCACCCCCGAGACCGGGACTGAAGGGCGACGAAGAATAAGGCAATTTGGCCGGTAAAACCGGCCCTACTTCACTCGTTCCCACGGTCTCCGTGGGAATGCATTCCCTGACGCTCCGCGTCGTCTTGTCGCGGAAACATGCGTACGCGGAGCGTCCAAGACGGTATTCCCACGGAGACCGTGGGAACGAGTGAAAGCGGGGCGGACGGTTCGATTGAAAGACGATCGTGATCGTAGGGCCGGATGTTCCCGCCGCGCGGCAATTCGGCCGGTAAAACCGGCCCTACTTGCCTTTCTGCTCCAGGCGTTCTAACGCTTGCTCGATTCGTGAGAGCCGCGACTCGATGTCCGGCGTCCCCTTAGGTATTTCAACTTTACGCTCAACATGTCGTTTCAACAGATCGACCCGCCTCTGCAATTGTGACAATTTGAGGCGTCCTTCGGCATATTGTTTTCGGCTCTGGATTTCCCTTTGGCGCTGAGACTCAAGCTTGGCTGTCGCTTTCTCCATCGCGGGTTGGAATTTATTAACCCCATAATTCCCTTCTTGGTCCTGAATCTGTTCGATGCTCTTCTCCTGATTCGCGACTGCCTGCCTTGCGTTCTGCCACTGGTCGCTCATCGCCTGAACATCAATCGTCATGACATCGAGTTCGGCCTCGGCTTTGACGAGTTCGTCCGCTTTTTCCTCGTTCAGATGCGCATCGACTTCGGCGACTTTGTTGTTGAGAAAGGCGAGGCGCGCTTCCATGCGGGCGAGTTCAAGGCGGTCTTTCGCGGCGGACTTGCGATGGTATGTTACGTTCTTTGTCTGATCCTGAATGAGTTTCTCCGTAACCGCATTTCTCCTCTCGGGTTCAACCTCCCTCCTCACAGAGTTTACGACTTCTGTAGGGACGAATGTGCCCGATTGATACCGTTTGATTGCGGCTTCGGCACCAATGACCTGAGAGACTTCGATGTCGATCGCAGACTTCAGCGATCGGATCTTGGCTTCGAGTTCGGCTTTTTCCTGCGCGGCGTCAATGGCCTCCGAATCTATTGTGGGCTTAACCTCCCCTGTGTTGATCTCAATCTCAATCCCTTTCACCTTCGACCCGGCTTTGACAACCGCAGGCTCTTCGCCTTTTTCCTCAACTTTCGCCTCGCCCGATTTCTTCGAACCTTCTTGCCAGGCGTATGCGAAGACTCCAGCGCCGCTCGCGGAAACCATTCCTAAAGCCACGACGCCGGTCAACACCCATGATTTGATCATCATTGTTCGAACTCCCCACGCTAGCCACGTCGCCCCTTGAACCGACAAGAGGCCTGCCGCTGTTTTTCCCGCCATCGCCGTGCTGATGGTCCGCTCGCTCAAGACGATCGGCGGTGAGATCGACTCGAATCCGATAAACGCCCCGGCCATACCCCGACGGGTGAGTCGTTCTCGCAATTGATCCCGTCCCCGTGAAAGCCTGCCCCGGACCGTCCCCACCGGCCAGCCAAGACGCGCCGCGGCCTCGTCGTGGGTGCATCCTTCGAGATGGCAGAGGACGATCGGGTCGCGATATTTGCCCGGAAGTCGGGCGAGTTCTTCGTGGAGCAAGGCGACATGCTCCCGACTCTCCGCGTGATTCCCTTGCGAAGAATTGGGGATATCCTTCATAGCCGTGGGCCGTCTCGATAAATCGCGCCTGGCTCGCAAGGAGACTCGAACGGCCACCCCGTGCAGCCAACCGCCCAGCTTGTCCCGCCGACGGATCGATCCAGCGCGTGCCGCGAATATCAGGAACGTCGCCTGGAACGCATCCGCCGCGTCGTTCGGATCGCGCAAGGTCTGTCGACACACGGACCAGACCATCGCGCCGTGCCGTTTCACGATCCCCTCGAACGCTGCGGGGTCGCGACGATTCGCGAACCGATCAACAAGCGCGGACTCATCCAGTCCCGAGATCGTCCCCGAGTGAAAGAGATGATCAAGCCCTCTCATGAAGACCTCGGTCTCTGCCCGCGCCATTTGTGATCGTTCCCGAAAGCCCCGAGGAGGCGTATTGACGTTCGACTCTCTATTCCTGCCGTGAGAAGGGGTCTTCAATACACGTTTTTTTCGAAGATCACCGAGACGACCCCGCCTGCCGGGACATGGTTTAAGATTTTCTGCGAAACGTCTCTGTACGAATGATCCTAACGAGCGGCGAGTTAATAAAAAAACGAAAATTCTCTTGACTTATCGTCCGACAATCGACTTTACTATTATCGTTTCCGATATTACAATAGGCGCAGTATGGAGGAAACGCGACTAAGCGTTTACCATGCAGCTCGAATCCCTGAAGATTTTTTGCGATGTGGTGCGCTGGGCGAGCTTTTCGAGGGGGGCATCCGAGAACGGGATGTCTCAGTCATCGGCGAGCCAGGCCGTTCATCAGCTTGAGTTGCGTCTCGGGGTGAAGTTGATCGACCGTTCGAAGCGGCCGCTTGTGCCGACCTCGCACGGAAAAGTCTACTATGAGGGCTGCAAGGATCTCGTCGGGCGTTACCTGGAGATTGAGAATCGAGTGAAGTCGCTGGAGGATGTGAGGAACGTCGTGGGGACGGTGGGTGTGGCTTCGATCTATTCGGTCGGGCTCCACCACATGAGCCAATTCGTTCACACCTTCGCCGCGCTTTACCCCGGAGCGAACGTCAGGCTTGAATATCTTCACCCGACGCGCGTGTTAGAGACGGTGACGACCGGTGGGGTGGAACTCGGATTGATCTCCTTCCCGAAGAAATGGCTCGACCTGACCGTGATCCCCTGGCGAGAGGAAGAGATCGTGCTGGCCGTCCACCCCTCGCACAGGTTCGCAAAGCGTCGCGAGGTGGATGTTCGGGAACTTGAAGGCGAGACGTTCGTGGGTTACGACTCCGACCTGTCGATCCGCCGGGCGATTGATCGCTCGCTTCGACACCACGATGTTGGCGTTCGCGTCGCACTTGAGTTTGACAATATCGAGAACATCAAGCGTGCCGTCGAGATCCCCGCCGGAGTCGCGCTGCTGCCCGAGCCCACTGTTGCCCGAGAGGTCGCATCGGGGACTCTCGTGGCGATCCGGATCACGGGGCAAGATCCGAGGCACCAGTTAAAACGTCCCCTCGCCATCATCCACCGCCGCCACGAACAACTCGGACTGACCGCGACTCGGTTTCTCAAGTTGCTCAGGGAAGGGGAGGGGAGTGGGGACATCGAGACCGAGGCCGCTGCCAGCCTGGCTCCCGTGGAATCGTCCGCCGGAGCCAAGGTTCTTGTCAAGGAAACTTGATTCGATCCGATCTTGACCGAACCGATTACGACCCCGCGGCCTCTCTCTCACGGGACGTTGGTCGGAAACGTTGAAAACCCATGGCCCCAGACGTGCGTGACGTCCCCCTCCTTTGCGGGCCGAATGAGCCGCGTAAGAATCACAAGATGATTTCTCGGCTTTATGTAGGGTGGGAACCGCCCACGAATCACCGGAAGTAGGGCGAGGCCCGCCCTTCGAAATCGAGCCCCCAAGCCATTTCGCAAACGCGAACGAGAGGGATCTAGCCATGAGTTCCGGCCTGCCACCGCAACAAGGACTCTATGATCCGGAAAACGAGCACGACGCTTGCGGTGTCGGGTTCGTCGTCGACCTGAAAGGCCGTAAAACGCACAAACTGGTTCGCGATGGCCTGACGGCGTTGATCAACCTCGACCATCGGGGAGCCTGCGGCTGCGAGGACAATACGGGCGACGGCGCGGGCTGTTTGATCCAGATCCCTCACGCCTTTTTGAAAGCCCGATGCGCGGCGATCGGGATCGATCTGCCCGACCCCGGCGACTATGGCGTGGGAGCCTTCTTTACCGCGAAGAACGCGGCGGCACGTGAATACGGCAAATCGCTTTTCGAGAAGATCGTCGTCGAAGAAGGTCAGGCCTTCCTGGGCTGGAGAAGCTTGACGACCGACAATTCGTCACTCGGCGATACGGCCAAGCATGTTGAGCCGGTGATGTATCATGCGCTGATCGGACGCGCGGGATGGGCCACCGACGAGGATCGATTTGAGCGCAAGCTTTATGTCATCCGCAAGCGGTTCGAGTCGGCGATCGGCAAGTCGGGCCTGGAAGACCGCAAATTCTTCTACTTCGCGAGCCTCTCGTGCCGCACACTTGTCTACAAGGGGATGCTCACGCCGGGACAGGTGCCCGCGTACTTCGCCGATGACCTGGGCGATCCACTCCTTACCAGCGCGATCTGCCTCTTCCACTCGCGTTTCAGCACGAATACGTTTCCGAGCTGGGAGCTCGCTCACCCCTACCGGATGATCTCTCACAACGGCGAGATCAACACCTTGCGGGGCAACATCAACTGGATGCGCGCCCGCGAAGCGCTCTTCGCGTCGGATCTTTTCGAGCCGGGCGACGTGAAAAAGCTGTTGCCCATCATTCGTGAGGGGCTCAGCGACACAGCCTGCCTGGATAACGCGATCGAACTGCTGGTGAAAAGCGGCTACTCGCTGCCGCATGCGATGATGATGTTGATTCCCGAAGCCTGGGAAAATCATGAGACGATGTCGCAGGCGAAGAAAGATTTTTACGCCTATCACTCGTGCCTGATGGAAGCATGGGACGGACCGGCGTCGATCGGTTTCACCGACGGCAAGAATATCGGTGCCGTGCTCGACCGTAATGGTCTTCGCCCCAGCCGCTATCTGGTGACTAAGGACGACCTGGTCGTCATGGCCTCCGAAACGGGCGCGCTGGTGTTTCCTCCCGAAGAGATTGTGCTCAAAGGTCGGCTCGAACCGGGCAAGATGTTCCTCGTCGACCTGACCGAGGGCCGGATCGTCGATGACGACGAACTCAAGCACCGGATCGCCAACGCCAAGCCCTATGGCAAGTGGCTTCGTGAGTATATGGTTCCGCTCGCGGAAGTCCCCGCAGCACCGGCGAATCCTGACAAGGACGGCGACGGCATCCCCGATGTCGACACGCTCCTTCAGCGCCAGCAAGCGTTCGGATATACGCTTGAGGATCTGAAATACATCCTCGGCCCGATGAGCAACAATGGCGAAGAGGCCATCGGCTCGATGGGAACCGACACACCACTCGC
>JAYVYS010000830.1:0-7486 GCA_043784005.1 Isosphaeraceae bacterium | reverse complement strand
CGGTTGGTGTTGCGTCGAAATCGCGTCGGTCTGGTTTTGGATCGCATGCGGATCATGATATCGCTCACTCTGAAGACAGGCTCCCGACGGATGATTGCGGTTTTTGGGTCAAGGTTGTCGAGTTCGCGCGTCCGTTTTCTTAGGCACCGCGAAGAAATAAGTTGAGCAAAGGCAGCGGGAAAGAGAGACGCTGTAGCGGTCGATCAAGGGTGCCACGGGTCGTAGTCGCCCCGTGCCCCGAAAGCCTCTGACCTACCGCACGGGTTCGGAGTACCGAACCGCGTGGCACCCACGCGCGAACACGAATTTGCTCAAGTTATTATTTCGCGAATCCCTACCGCTCAATTGGCTTCCGTCAGCATTAACGCCTTCGCTGTCAGATGGATTGTGCTCGGCAGAATGCCGAAATTCACCGGGACGATCGGTGTGTAATCAAAGTCAACTTGCACGGCGATATCAGAGCCGACCGGTGCCGTGTTCCAGGCTCCCACGTTCGCACCCGTGGTCGAATCGGCTTGATACACCAGGATCACGAGATTCTGGACAGTCTGACCGGCGAGGTAGGTCGTTACCGTGGCCTGGATTTGTGCCGTGGTCAACGGGACGGTCGCCGCCGGGTTCACGACCACGAGGCGCGCGCCTTCACGTGCCGCGTTGTCAATCAAGTTGTCCATCATGATCAAACGCCCGTACTCGAAGATCGCGAGTAAAAGGACCAAAAGGAGCTTGATGACGATCGCGGTTTCCACCGCCGTACGACCCGCGCGCGCATGGCCGGTGCGAAATCCGGCGTGTTGCTTTTGGCGACGTTGCGGAGTCATGCGCGTAAAATCCTTATGTACCCGTGACGGGCACAGTCTCTCGCGACTTTATGAAGGCCGTCACCCGCCGAATGGTCGGTCTATCCTTGCGGAGGCTGTGGCAAGACTGTTGGATAGGCGGCATCGATCATCACGACCCATGTCACCTGCCCACTTAAAATCGTTGCGTCAGTGGTGATCAGTGGCAGATTAATCCAACGCAGGTCCTTGAAGGGCACCGAGATGGTAACCTGCAATTGGTCGAGCGATACCGCCGCCGATGCGTCGGTTCCCGGTACGGTCAGATCGGCGCAGGTGGCGGTGGCATGCGCTGTCAGGGTGCCGGCCGTGTCGTTGAGGGACAGCTTGAAGTGGTTCAGAGCGATGGTCTGGACCTGGGCGTTTGTGAACTGGCCTGTGGCCGCCTGACGTGCCCCTTCTCTCGCGGCGCTGTAAAGCGCGCGTTGCACGTCCACGATCCGCCCGACCTCCCACAAGCCCGTGAGCACCGTGAGGATCAAAGGGAGCGTGAGTGCCAGCTCAACCGCCGCGGCGCCTTTACGGTTTCGTCGGCCGAATCCGATGTTCCGTCGAATTTTCGAGATTTTCGCCGCGCTCTCCATGACGCACCCATCCTCTGATTCGTCGCTCACGATTCGTCGCTCAGAAAGGACCTTCTGAGGGAACCGTAAGCCGGATCGGGGGAGTCGTCAAACAGGATCGGGCGGTACGTTGCTCTCGGGAAACGCGAGGAAGACTTTGCTGACGATGGGTGCGCCAACGGATTCTGGCACTCCGGGGTTCCAGCGTTGATTTAGCGCTTGGCGGAAGCGGGTAAGGAACAGGCCCGGATTAACCTCCCGATATCGTCGCGTCGCAACCCCAGCCACCCGGGATCGGAGCAGGCAGGAATGCCTGCACCACGGCGACGACCACTCAGGCACGTGTGTTTAGGGCCGGGTGGGGACTGGCCTCGCGAACCATCAGGGTGCGGGCGTAGACGATGCGAAAGCCCTGGCGTTCATAGTTGCGCTGAGAGATGCTTCCCGGCGCGGTGCATGCGGCCACGAGGTCGCCGCCAATCTTGCCCGCGTGGGCGATCCTGGCTCGAATCAAGGCGGACTGAATCCCCCGACCTCGAAAGCTCGGCAAGGTGGCGTCGCCCGCCAGGAGGCTAACCCCTTGATGAGTCACCAGCACGGCACCGCCCGCCGGCTCGCCGTTCCATCGCGCCATCCACCCTGAAGAACCAGGGGCCGCCATCATGGAACCCATCACTTCGTCGAGCCCTTCCGGCGGCTCGCCCGGCCCTTCAAAAAATCCACGGAGGACGGTTTCGGCCAGAAGTGCATGGCCGGCATCATCGTCTTCGGCAATCCGTGCGATCGATTTCCCGTTGAGGTCTTGCGCGGGTCCAAGATCAAGATTCGCAGGTCGAACGAGCATATGTGTTTGCTCGCCCACCACGTAGCCTCGACGCGAGAGCGCGGGCAAGAGTCCCGGATCGGCGAGTGAACTGACTTCGATTGATCCACCGCTTCCCCTGCTGGAGAAAAAGTCATCAAGCCGGTCGAGCTCCTGTTCCGACACAGCCCCGACGAGGCCCAGCCCTTGAGCCTGACTGAGCGGTGACCCTGGCCCGAACCACGCCGCAACCCCGCCGCCGATGGACTCGGCTTCGGCTCCCGAGGACGGTTTGATCCGCCCGAGCGCGCGAGCGGACTCCGCACCGGCCCAGGCCGAACACCCTTCCAGCCGCCTCGCGAGCGCCACATCAGCCAGTCCGTAATTCATGACTCGGCGTCTCTCCAGGTTGAACAAATCGAGAGTCGTGATACGAAACGCAGAAGGATTGCAAAGTCCTTCCTTCTCCCTCGGGAGAAGGGTTAATGTCGGACTTTGCAATCCTCCTGATAAGAAACACGAGGGGTTTGACACATCACCGCCCTGACGGTTCGGCATCTTGCGGTGAATGCACTCGCCTCGCGACTCTCGAATCTCGTATTCCCAATCTCCTGAAGGAACCGCGCCTCGTCAGAGCGGGTTCGCGTTGAACGTATCGCCCTGCCGGATGTCTCCGGTTTCAAACCCTTTGCGAAACCAGCGGGAGCGCTGTTCCGAGCTTCCGTGCGTGAACGAGTCGGGTCGGACATAGCCCTGGGCTTCCATCTGGATCTTGTCGTCGCCGATGGCTTGTGCCGCTTTCAAGCCGGATTCGATGTCGCCCGGCTCAAGGAGGTGCTTGGTCTTCTGGACGTGGTACGCCCAGACCCCGGCCAGGAAGTCCGCTTGAAGCTCCATCCGAACGGAGAGCGCATTGCTTTCCTCTTTACTGGCTCGCCGTCGCAACGCATCCACCTTGCTGCTGGTGCCCATCAAGTTTTGAATGTGATGCCCAACCTCGTGCGCGACCACGTAGGCCTGGGCGAACTCGCCGGGAGCCTTGAATCGACGCTTCAGCTCGTTGAAAAAACTGAGGTCGAGGTAGACCCGGCTATCGGCCGGGCAGTAGAACGGACCAACCGCCGCGCTGGCGAACCCGCAGCCGTCGGTGTTGACGTTTCCCGTGAAGTACCTCAACTTGGGCTCTTGATACGTTGTGCCCATCAGCCTGAATTGCTCTTTCCAGACATCTTCGGTCGTGGCCAGAATCACCTTGACGAAGTCCGCAGCCTCTTCTTCGGCGGGGTCGACGGGCCTTTTGACCTGAGGTCCCTCCCCCGGCCCCCCCCCTGGTCCCGCCCCCGCGCCTGGAGGACCGTTTTGGGGGAGCTGCTGCAAGAGCTGGCGTGGATCGGCCCCGAGCAGGACCGCGATGACCATGATGACCAGCGTTCCGATCCCACCTCCGACGGCCAGGACGGGGCCTGCGGAATTGCCTCGATCGTCTTCGACATTATCGCTTCGGCGTTGGTCTTTCCAGAGCATGTTGTCCTACCCGGTTGTAAAAAAAGGGTGCCTGGAAACTTTGTTTCGAACGCGCTCTTGTTCCTCACCGAGACCGCGATCAGCCCGCTCTCATCAGCGCATGTTTACAGTAATCAATTTGACGCGATTTCTGGATCGCCTGCCCGACTCGCAGGTTTGCAATTTTCGTGCCTGCTCAATCTCCGTATTTTTGTCGCAACCGGGGTGAAAGTCGCAAGATGAGCTGAGCACGCTCAAATTCGCCGAGCCACTCGTTCATGGCTAGGTTGAGAGCATCTTCCGAAGGCGGAACCAGTCCGGTCGGGCATGCGGGTCCAAGCTGGTCGGCCGCGAGCTTGCGATAGATCGACAAAGTTCGCTCACCGTAATGGAAGACCTCTTGACCCTCCTCGCTCAAGAAAACCACGACCGGGACGCGATTTCCACCGTTGATCGAGAGGGCATCGCGAATCTCCGGCAGCGCGTCGCGGTCGAGGAAGCGAAGGTCGATGACCGTTGAAGCCCTGGCGAAGTGATCGAACGCCGGGCACTGGTTGATGCAGTCGCCACACCAGGCCCCCGCCAGACAGAGGACCGGCATGCGCCTCGTGAATCCTTGCAAAAGCGAGGTCTGGTCGGCACTCAGGGCGAACCGTCCGTGCAGAGAGTTCCACCGCGAGCGGTGCGCGGGCGTCGCATATTTGTCGAGAAACGCCCCATACGGCAGCGCCTGTTCGAAAGCGTTCATCCAGTCGAGAGCCATTCCCGAAAAACCTCGTTTAAGAGATGGAGAAGCCGAACGTCGGAGCGGCTGTACCGCCTTTCATTTTCGGCCTTCGATGCGACAAATCCAGCCCCCTTCGCGCACGAAGGGCCAGCTTCGCACCCTCCGTTCAGCTTTAGATGTCGAGCCAATCTCCAGGATTGAGCGCGACGGCATGGGTCTCGGTCGTCGCGTCCACCATCGAAGCCCAGGCCCTGGCGTCCTGCACGATTAGCGGAAACGTGCTGAAGTGGATAGGCAGAGCCAACTTGGGTTTCAACAACTTGACCGCGCGAAGAGCGTCGTCCGGACCCATGGTGTAAAAGTCGCCGATCGGAAGGCACGCGAGGTCGAGGCCTTCCTCTCCGATGAGGGTCATGTCGCCAAAAAGGGCGGTGTCGGCCGCGTCGTAAACCTTGGTGCCGTCATCGAATGTGATCAGAAAACCGCAAGGATTGCCGCCGTTGGAACCGTCGGGCAAGACCGACCCGTGAAAAGCCAGTGTGAGCTTGACCCGGCCAATCCCCGGAAAGCGCGTGCCGCCCCCGTGCTGCATTCCCACAACCTGTTCCGCGGGAAGACCTTGCTTGTCTTCGAGCCAGACGCCAATCTCATAGTTGCAGACGACTTTTGCCCCGGTCCGCCTGGCGATGGCCACCGCATCGCCAACATGGTCGCCGTGCCCATGCGAGATCAAAATCAGGTCGGCCGGTACCTCGTCAACGGTCGTCGCCGCTTTCGGATTCCCGGTCAAGAACGGGTCGACCAGCACGTGCTTGCCCCCCGACTCGAAGAGCAGGCAGGAATGACCGAGCCATCGCACGCGCGTCGCCATGACGAATTCATCCCGGGTTTTCATCGAACTCTCTGAACCGGCCCGACCCCTTGAATCAACCACAAACCCGTGTTCCCCGACAAGAGAAATCCGCGCGTGATCGCGAGCGATTCCTGAAAATTTTTACAGTTGACGTGCGTTCACAAGATTGCTAACGTCTGGGTCGCGATGCGGGAGCGATTTCCAGAAATGGGGGCGATCATGGCGGAGAAAAGGGTTCGGCCGGCGAATATGCCATGGTTGACGCCGATGCTGACGGTCCGTGACGCCGCCCTGGCGCTCGAATTTTATGAAACCGCCTTTGGCCTGACCCGGCGCGACGTGATGCGAGACGAGGCGGGAACCGTGACTCATGCCGACCTGACCTATCACGACGCGGTGATCATGATCGCCCCGGCCGAGCCTGGAGGACCAAGAACCCCTGCGGAGTCGGGACTTCTGTCAGCCGCCCTGTTCTATCTCTACTGCGAGGATGTGGATGCCCTGTTCGCCCGCGCCGCGGCTGCCGGAGCGGGAGTGAAAATGCCGCCGACCGACATGCCCTGGGGGGACCGCATGGCCTCGTTCTCTGATCTGGACGGCCACACCTGGAACTTCGCGACCCACCTGGACGGAGCCGCCTAACGCGGTCGAATCATGCTGAACGACGACTTTCACGCGCTCTACGCTTATAACCGGTGGGCCGACCGCAAGATCCTGGACGTCTGCCGCAACTTGACGCCCGCGCAGTATATCGCGGAACCCGTTCCGGGCTGGACCTCGGTCCGCGCATCGATCGTACATATCGCGATCGTGACCAACGGTTGGCTGCGAGGATTGGCAGGCGACGAGATCGGCGAGGTGCCGACCGAAGACGAGTTGCCGACGGTCGACGACGCCTTGAGATTATTGAAGGAGGCCGACCTCGCGCTGGATCGGATCTTGTCCACGTTCACACCGGAACAGCTTGCCACACCTGTGACGATGAGGCGTCGCACGAGGACGGCGACACTCCCTCCCTGGGCGGTTTTGAGACACGTGGCAAACCATTCCACTTACCATCGCGGCCAGGTCGCGTCCAAGCTCAAACGGCTTGGCGTCGAGCCGCCGGCCACCGATCTCGTCTTCTGGGCGTTGGAGCAGTATCCACAGCAAGGTTGAGATGAAGTGTTCTCAAAGCCAATGATAACACCATGATGGAAATCACCTGTAAGCGAACGATGATGATTCTCACGAGACCCAACGCCGGATGGTTTCCGCCCCTGCTCTTTTTGGTGGTGGCGGGATGCGGCGGCGGAGGTTCGGACGCGGAAATAAAGCCCTCGGCGGTGAAGAGCGGAGGTCGCGTCGTCGTTTACTCGTCGCTCGACCGCGAGTTTTCCGAGCCTATCTTGAAGGCTTACCAAAAACAAACCGGAGTCAGAATCGACGCCAAATACGACGTCGAAAGCACCAAAACCGTGGGTTTGACTCAACTGATCGCGGCCGAGGCCCAAACCGGCCGAACCCGGTGCGACCTGTTCTGGAACAACGAAGTTCTGAACACGCTTCGCCTCAAGAAAAAGGGCTTGCTACGTCCGATTCATCCTGCGAACTCGGCCGACTACCCCGAGGCCTTTCGGGACAAAGAGGGCACATGGTACGGATTCGCGGCGCGCGCGCGGGTCCTCCTCGTGAACACGAGGCTTGTCGCTTTAGCCGATCGACCCAAAGGGATTCGAGACCTTCTCGACCCGCGCTGGAAAGACAAGATCGGCATGGCCAAGCCGCTCTTCGGGACGACGGCCACGCATGCCGCATGCCTCTTCGCGGCCTGGGGGAAAGAGGAAGCGTCGCGTTATTTCCGGGGCCTGAAAGCTAACGGAGTGAAAGTCCTTTCAGGAAACAAGCAAGTGGCCACGGCCGTGGGAACCGGCGAGATCGCTATCGGCCTCACCGATACTGATGACGCGATGGGAGAGATTGCCGCGGGTAGCCCGGTCGTGATTGTCTACCCCGACCGCGAGGCGGAGGGCTTGGGAACGCTCTACATTCCGAACACGGTGTCGGTCCTCGCCGGCTCTCCCGACCCGCGGGCCGCCGAGGCGCTGGCGAATCATTTGCTGTCCAGCGAAGTCGAAACGGCGCTCGCGAAGGGGCCAAGTGCCCAGATTCCTCTGAACCGGGTCGTCTCTCAGATCGCGCGCGTTGAAACCCCGAAAA
>JAYVYS010000829.1:0-3573 GCA_043784005.1 Isosphaeraceae bacterium | reverse complement strand
GCCGCTGGCCGATTATCTCCGATATCCCGCCCAGGCCGCCTGACCGGAGCCGACGCAGCCGGGCGGTTGCCACCGGTTAGGCCCCTATTACACGGCTCGCGGCTAAGCTCCACCCGTGGCACCCTGGTCGGTCCTACGGATTCGAGGATTTGGTCCACCACCGCGGAATCCATCATGAGCCGCGTTTTTTACTTCGCGATGAATCCCCGCGACTTCAAAAATTCCCGCGCGACAACCCCCGGATCGCGGTGCTCGCCGTCCACCTCGTGATTGATCTGTCGCATCGTCTCGGCGTTGATTTGTCCGGCGAGTTGATTCAAAGCTTTCTGAAGGCGGGGCTGTCGCCTCAAAAGCTCACTACGAACCAACGGCACAGCCTCATAGGGCGGAAAATAGCGCCGATCGTCTTCCAGGCTGACCAGGTTCATCGCGGCGATCCGGCCATCGGTCGAATCACCGGCGGCGATATCGATCGATCCTCGCGAGACCGCCTGATAGAGCAAGTTGCGATCCATCTCGCGCGGGGGTTCCCCGAACTTCAAGGCGTACGCCCGAACCATGCCCGGAAACCCGTCGGGTCGATTCATGAACTCAGGGCCGAAGCCTGAGCGCAGGCCCCCGGCATGTCTCGCGGCGTCCGAGATCGTCCGAATGTTCAGGCGTTCGGCGTCGGACTTTCGCATCAAAATGGCAAACGTGTTTTCAAATCCGAACGGGTCGAGAACGGTGATTCCGTCACGCTCAGACATTTGCGAGCGTACGCGCTGAAATACTTTCGCGGGGTCATTGTCGGGAGGCTCCTTGAGGATCGTCGTCAACGCCGTCCCGGTGTATTCGACATAGACATCCAGGCCCCCGCGTTTCAAGGCGTTGTAGCAGACAAGTGTGCCGCCGAGGTTGAACTGCCGATCGACGTCGAGGCCCGTCTCGGCCTCCACGAGGTCCGCGAGCATGTGCCCGAGCACAATCATCTCCGCGCCGTCTTTCGAGCCGATCACAATCCGCGTTTTTCCGCGGAAGACCCAGGCGGGAAGGCTCCGCGTTGCTCCCCAGAGCCCGACGCTCAACAGCGCGAAAATCGCGGTCAACGCCAGCGCGGTTCTCTTCCTCGACGTCCTTGGCCGAGACGGGTCAAGCGCATGCTCGACCTCGCCAAGCGCGGCGTCGCAGGCCAGCGCGAGGAGGGCGGCGGGGACGGAGCCGAGCAGGATGAGCCTCAGATCGGAGAGCGAGATGCCTCGCGTGATATACTTTCCCAAGCCCTCCGCGCCGATGGTCGCCGCGATGGTTGCCATGCCGACGGCCGCGACCGTTGCGACGCGTACGCCTCCGAGCAAGATCGGCACGGCAAGCGGTAACTCGACGAGGCGCAGCCTTTGCCAAGAGGTCATTCCCATGCCCAACGCGGCTTCGGAGACCCCCGGATCGACACTTTGAAGGCCCAAAAGCGTGTTCTTGATGATCGGCAGCAACGAATAAATCACCAAGGCCGCGAGGGCGGGGGGCTTGCCAATGGTCCCGTTGAAAGCGATCAACAAAAGGCCGAGGAGCGCGAGGCTCGGGATCGTCTGAAAGATGTTCGCGATGGTCAACACGATCCGCGCCGCGATCCGCGACCGGCTCGCGATAATCCCTAGCGGCACGCCGACGAGCACGGCCAGAAAGAGGGCTTCGAGGACGAGGTCAAGGTGAGCGGCCGTGGCCGCCGCGAGGTTCGCGCGCTCCTCCCAGATCAACGCCCCGGTCGCCATCACGGTACTAATCCATCGCATGTTCAACCTCGACAGCGCCGGCGTCGGCGAGAAACAATCGGACAAACTCGGAAGCCGGATTGGCTCGTAGCTCGGCCCCGGTGCCTACCTGCACGAGCTTGCCATGGTCCATCAACGCCAGGCGATCGGCGATCCGAAACGCTTCGCGGATGTCATGGGTGACGACGATCACGGTCTTTCCGAGCCGTCGCTGCAACGCCCGAAACTCATTCTGAAGCTCTCCACGTGTGATCGGGTCGAGGGCACCGAAGGGTTCGTCCATGAGAATAAGGTCGGGGTCGGCCGCGAGCGCCCGAGCGACTCCCACGCGCTGGCGTTGACCTCCGCTGAGTTCTCGAGGGCGTCGCTTGCCGTATTTCTCGGGGTCGAGCCCGACGAGCGAGAGCAGTTCGGTCCCCTTCGCTTCCCACTCCGGTCTTGGAGTTCCTAAAAGCCTGGGGACAATTCCGATATTCGCCAAAACGTTCAGATGAGGAAGAAGTCCGACTTCCTGGATGACGTATCCGATCGAGCGCCGCAACGCGATCGGGTCCCAGTCTTTGGTGGGACGACCGCGCACGATCACTTCACCCGAGGTCGGGTCGATCAGCCGGTTGACGGTTTTCAGGAGCGTGGTTTTCCCGGAACCGCTTGTCCCGAGCACGGCGAGAACTTCACCCGGAGCAACGTCGAGGCTGACGCTGCATAATGCTTCATAGCCGTCTGGATAGACTTTGGAAACGTCACGCCACGAGACCGCTGCGGTTGCGGTAGGTCCGGTCATCCCGCGGAATTCCCTTCGCAACGACTTATGGGTGTGGAAGGTGGATCGACCTAGACCATATCACGTCGCGTGCGATTTCGGTACATTTCCGTTACCGAAAGGCTACGCCTTTAGACCTTCGAGAAGCACGCGGAGACCCTTATCATGCTCGACTTTCATCTTGCCCGTTTCGAGGTGCCGGCTTCGCCTCCACTTGGGCATCCTCTTTGCGGTGGCTGGATCAAGCCCGCGGAAGTCGTGGATGATCCGCTGTCGCTTCGAGGGATTGTTCTGATGGGTGCGGGCCTTCCCATCGTTCTCGCCGCGCTGGACTGGACCGGCGTGATGGACGAGTCACATCGTCTTTGGACGGAGGCCCTCGCCGAAGGGGCTCACACCACGCCCGATCGCGTGGCCCTCCATTGCGTCCATCAACATAACGCCCCGTTTATTGATCATGTCGGCAATCAATTGTTAAAAAAAGTCGGGGCCGGCCCTCTGCTCTTCGACGAAATCTTTGTGGAACGCTTGATCGAACGATCCAAGGAGTCCGTTCGCACGTGCCTGACAACTTCCGTGCCGGTGACGCACGTCAGCGTGGGAAAGGCCGAAGTGAAGGAAGTCGCGTGCAATCGCCGTGTGATTGGTCCTGATGGCAAGATTCTCCACACCCGGTACAGCGCGACGAAAGACCCCGCCGCGAGAGCTGCGCCCGTTGGGACCATCGACCCGTTTTTGCGATGCGTCAGCTTCCATCGAAACGATCGTGCGTTGGCACGTCTTTATTACTACACAACTCACCCGATGAGCTATTACGGCGACGGCCGCGTCACCAGTGACTTTGTGGGGCTGGCCCGCAAGCGCTCTGACGAACGAGAACCGGAAACGTTGCACGTTTATTTCACGGGAGCATCGGGAAACGTGACGGCCGGGAAATATAACGACGGTGCGAAGGAAACCCGCCTTTTTCTCACGGACCGCATCCACGACGCGATGCTTGCGGCCGAGAAAGAAAGTGATGCCCACCGCCAACGTCTCGACTCCGTGCGCTGGGTCACG
>JAYVYS010000828.1:0-10508 GCA_043784005.1 Isosphaeraceae bacterium | reverse complement strand
GACCCGTCCCCATTTCACGGCAGCATCCCGTTTGGAAAGCTCGACTTCGGGTAATGACGGAGTGGATTTTAAGCGGAGCCCTTCGCGTGAGTCACATTCGGTCCCGTCCCTGAGCCTGCCGCGAAGGCGGGGCGCGCTCGCAACGTCAATACAGTGGGAATCATAACCGCGCCTGCCTTCATCGCACGTCGTCGCATCAAACGGCGAGATCGGTCGCGGTCCTCTCGGGCGGCTTCATCATTCGTCGCCATCTTTGAAGACTTCCTTTGCTTGGGGGGGAATTGGACCGAAGTTTGGGTGAATGCGTCAATCCATTACGACAGGCCGATTATCATGTCCGAAAACCCGCGAGTCAACTCAATAATGAACTTTCCGTTGCGGTTAAGCCCGCGTGTTGTATCGGAACAGCAGGCACAAGAGGTTCCCATACGAAACTAGGACAGTTCTCGCAGATCGGGTCGTTGAATCTTAGGCCGTCAATCCTTCGTCGGATCAAGCTCTCGTGAAATCGCGAATCGCATCTGATTCAGCTCGTCGCCGAGATATTCGGCATGAGGCCAGGGCCAATTCACAGGGTCATCCCGCCATCGAGGGATGACGTGCCAGTGACCGTGGTCGATGGTTTGGCCTGCCGCCTGACCGTTATTGATGATGACATTGAATCCATCCGCACCGGTCCCGAGTTTGACCGCCCGACAAATCCTTGGCAAGAGCGCGGCGGTCGCGGCGGCCACGGATTCATCAAGGTCACACAAATCGTGATGATGTGTCTTGGGAACGAGCAATACGTGCCCTTTGTTGACAGGATGGATGTCAAGAAATGCGACCGCAGCCTCGGTTTCGAGAATGACGGCGGCCGGAATCTCGCCCTTCACGATTTTACAGAACAGGCAATTATCATCATGAGTATGTGCTAACGCCATGAAATCATCCTGCGCTCGCAAATCCCTTTGAAAAGAAAATGGCCAAGGAAGCATGACCGATCTCATCCGGGTCATACGTCATCGGCCATGATCAAAAACCTTCGAGACCTCAAAATTCGACTCGGTCAGGCGGTCGCCACGACTGCGGGCTTGGCGGGAGCCTTGACCTGCTCGTTCTCTCCGAGCAAAGAGATGACCCCCATCGGGGCGGCATCGCCTTGTCGGACCTTCGCGAGCTTGTAGATCCGGGTGTAGCCACCCTTACGAGTCTGGAATCGCGGGCCGATCTCTTTGAAGAGCTTGAACGCGACATCTTTCTTGGTCACGACGGCGAGCACCCGGCGGAAGTTGTTCAAGTTCCAGCCGTCTTTCGCCAGGGTGATCAGTTTCTCGGTGAACGGCTGAACTTCCTTGGCCTTGGCAAGGGTCGTTTCGATCCGCCCATGCTCAAGCAGGGAGGTCGCCAGGTTGCGGAGCATCATCCGACGGTGGCTCGGAGTCCGCTTGAACTTACGTCCGGCATTTCGGTGGCGCATAAGTCTTTATGGGGGCAAGGGACATTGTTCGCGTGATTAAGACGGGAGACAGTAGGGTCCGCGATAGCGGACCCTACTGATGATGGAAAGCTCGTCCTTCAGGCCTTCGGCGGAACATTCATGCCGAGGTCGAGGCCGATCTCATGAAGCTTGGCGCGGACTTCCTTGAGGGTTGTCTCGCCGAAATTCCGAACCGTGAGAAGCTGATCTTCGTTCCGGCTGACCAGGTCGCGAACACTCGTGATCCCTTCGCTCTCCAGGCAGTTGGTCGCCCTGACGGAGAGTTCAAGCTCGGCGAGACTCATATTGAGCTTTCGCTCTTGCTCGGCATCGATCACTTCGTGACGCGAACCGTCGCCGTTGGAGGAATCCGCGGGAAGGCCCGGACCCGGCTCGTAATACTGTACGAACGGGTTAAGGTGCTTCCTCATGATCTTCGCGGCTTCGACCAATGACATCTCAGGGCCGAGCGTGCCGGTCGTCCAGATCCGGAGCACCAACTTGTCGTAGTTGGTTCTCTGGCCGACGCGGGTGTTGACCACCAAATATTCGACCCGGATCACCGGGCTGAAAATGGCGTCGATCGGAATCGCGCCGACTTCAAGCTCGTCGGTGTGACCTTCCGCGGCAGGGCGGTAACCCCGACCATTTTCAACGGTCATCTCGAGGGCGAACGGAACATCGTCCGTGAGTGTGCAGAGGATATGGTCGGGATTGATCACCTCGACCGATTCATCGTGAAGGATGTCGGCCGCAGTCACCACTCCGCGCCGGTCGCGCTCGATCCGGATCGTGCGATGCTGTTCGGAATGGTTTTTGACAACCAGGCCTTTGAGGTTGAGCACGAGATCTGTGATATCTTCGACCATGCCGGGGATCGAAGAAAACTCGTGCTGAACGCCCTGGATCTTGATCTTTGTAACAGCGCTCCCCTCCAGGCTGGATAGGAGGATGCGCCGGAGGCTGTTCCCGACGGTGTGGCCAAAACCGCGTTCGAAGGGCTCGACGTGGAATTCGCCGAACGTGTCGGTCAGCTTTTCGCGGATACAGACGACCCGGCTGGGTAGCTCGAGGCCTCGCCAACGGATGCGCATCGGTCTCTCCACGGGGGTTGCCGGCGGACGGCCCGGCCCGCCATTTAAATCTTGCGGTTGGGCCGAGAGGCCGGGGGAACGACGACCGGCCGCACAGCAGGAGTCGCCTCCGACCTAGGACCGGCAACCGATTCGTCTTGATCTTTAAACTTCGTCCAGATCACTTGGGGCAATGATTTACAAGGGGCGAGTGATCGATCTCTTTGAACTTCAGGCTGCCGAAGGCTCGTCATCAAGAAAACAAGCGACTCGACGCACCCTTGACGTTCAAAGCGACCGATCCGCCGAGGCTTAATTTAACGGCTCAACAACTCGACGATGAGCTGCGGTGTCACTGGCAGCGACATGTCTTGCGTACCGGGAAGCCGGGCGACACGACCTTCAGGCGGCGCGGTACTCGACCGGTCGAGCCATTCGGGAACAGGAGGCATCCCCTCGGCCTCAAGGTTACCGGCGGCGAGCTTCTGCGAGTGTTCGCGATCTTTGACCTTGATCGTATCGCCGGGCCGCACGAGATAGCTTGGGATGTCGAGCTTGCGGCCGTTCACGGTGATATGACCGTGCGTGACCATCTGGCGCGCTTGAGCGCGGCTGGTGGCAAACCCGAGGCGGGTCACCACATTGTCGAGCCGTCGCTCGAGCAGGGCCATCAGAGCATCGCCCGTATTACCGGGCCGGCGGCTCGCCAACTCGAAATATTTGCGAAACTGGCGCTCAAAAATTCCGTAGTACCGCTTGACCTTTTGTTTCTCGCGAAGGCGAATCGAGTATTCGCTCGCTTTACCGCGGCGATTCTGGTGCATACCCGGCACCTGGCCCTCGCGGCGATCGATTGCGCACTTGGGGGTATCGCAACGTGTTCCTTTGAGGAACAGTTTCAAACCTTCCCGGCGGCAGAGCCGGCAAACCGGCCCGATATGACGTCCCATGGCTTCTGAAAAGTCCTAAAGTTCTTACGGGTTCCGTTGGGCCGGGTTTTCCAAGTGATGACCGCGATCCGACTTTGGATAGGTCCAAAAACGGGAGGCGGTCCGTGGGTTCCCCGGACGGTGATTAAACGCGTTGCGACGCACTCCCGAAGAAGTTCGCCCAATCCTGCTCAAAGACGGCTCGTCCGGAAGATCCCGGGTTTAGGCGAACCCGTGACCCGATTCACCCGGGGACTCCGCGAGCCGCATCCTTTCCAAACCGATCGTGAACGGGGAGTGGCTGATGATACAAGTCGGAAACTTGGCATGCGTTACCGTTCATCAGCGAACAATCATCGGATGTCAGACCCGCCGCTTTTTTGGGGGTCGGCAACCGTTGTGAGGGAGCGGGGTGACGTCTTCAATGGCTTTGATCGAAAGACCGGAAGCCTGGAGGGCGGTGATAGCGCTCTCACGTCCCGATCCGGGGCCTTTGACTTTGACTTCGACCTCTTTCACGCCGTACTTGGTCGCGGTAGCGGCCGCGGTTTCCGCGGCACGCTGAGCGGCGAAGGGAGTGCTCTTGCGGCTCCCTTTGAAGCCGACAGTTCCGGACGAGGCCCAGCACAATGCGTCGCCGTTAGGGTCGGTGATGGTCACCGTCGTGTTATTGAAGGTCGCCTTGATATGGACGACCGCCCGGCTGACGTTGCGCCGAGGTTTCCGTTTCTTGGCCTTGGCCACGGGTCCGATGCTCCCTGTTCGCGTCGAATAAAGTGAGGTAAATGGGGGGCGAGTGGGGACGGGGATCGAGATCCCTCAGTCAATCACTTGTCCTTGACGCCCTTCTTGCCAGCGACGGTCTTGCGAGGGCCCTTGCGGGTCCGGGCGTTGGTTCGCGTTCGCTGACCGCGCACGGGCAACCCTTTGCGGTGACGAAGGCCGCGATAGCAGCCGATGTCGCGAAGTCGCGAGATCGCCTGAGAGATCTGACGGCGAAGCTGGCCTTCCACCACGTACTCGTTATCGAGCATCACGGCAAGTTTGGCGAGTTCGTCTTCAGAAAGGTCGCGAGCACGCTTATTCGGGTCGATTCCGGTCCGCTCGCAGAGCTGGGCGGACATGAAAGGCCCGATCCCGTAGATATAGCGCAGCGAAATCACGGTGCGCTTGTCATTCGGGATGTCGACACCGAGAATACGAGGCATCCTTCCGATCTCCGTGAACGTTAGCGTGGACTCGGCTAGGCAGGTGGCGTGTCGATTCGGGGGACAGCTTTGGGGCGGTCGGGTGCGAGGTCGTGGTTAAGGTTCAACCTTGACGTTGCTTGTGGCGGGGGTTCGTGCAGATCACATAGATCTTACCCCGCCGACGGACCACCTTGCAGTGTTCGCAAATGCGCTTGACGCTCGATCGGATCTTCATCAGACTCCCTGCTCGCTATGGCTGACTGATCCGACAACGGGTCGGGTCGAGTCGTTCTGAATTCGTTCGGTTAAACACAGGTCGGTGAGTTTCGGGACAAACCCGAGAGCACGGCTAGCGGAAAGATTGCGTGCGTCTCGTCCCGCCGCCTCATGACCTGATCGGTATGGAGAGCCGAATCGGGCCATTATAACGGAACACGCCGGGACTCCGCAAGAGCAAGCATGCGAATCAAGGTGAGAAGCCCGAAATCGCGGGCCTTCAATCGCCTCTGTCGACGTACCAATCTGTTCAGTCGTCCAGGTAGGTCAGGACCCGCGGACCCTCCTTCGTCATGGCAACGGTGTGTTCAAAGTGGGCGGAGGCCGTGCGATCCTTGGTCTCGACAGTCCATCCATCCTGGAGTGTACGCACCTCTTTGGTTCCGAGAGCGACCATCGGTTCGATGGCGAGAACCACGCCGGGTTCCAGTTTGATATCGTAGCGCCTGAGCGCCTTGCTGACAAAGTTCGGAACCTGCGGCTCCTCGTGCATGTCCTGACCGATTCCGTGCCCCACAAACTTCTCGATCACGAACATCCCTTGGCTCTTCACAAACCGTTCCATGAGACCGGCGACCTCGGACCAGAGCTTGTAACGCTCCATTGCGCGGATCGCCAGGTTCAGGGTCTCAAGGGTGACATCAAGCAGTTTTTGAATCTCCGGTCGAACTGGTCCGATCGCAAGTGTGACCGCGGCGTCTCCACACCAACCGTTCAGCCGGCACCCGGTGTCGATCGAGATCACGTCACCCGCTTGGAGAGGACGACGGTTCGGAATCCCGTGTACGATTTGCTGATTCACGCTGGCACAGATCACCGCGGGAAACGGCGGTTTGCCCTTCGTCGAACTGGGATAGCCCTTGAAAAGGGGAACGGCGTTATGTTCCTGGAAGATCGCGGACACCGCTTCGTCAAGTTCCGCCGTGGTTGAACCGGGAATAGCGAGCGTCCTAACACGGTCCAACGCCTTGGCCACGACTCGACCCGCATCGCGCATCAAACCGATTTCGCGGGGGCTTTTCAGTTTGATGACCGGTCGTTTTTCATTTTGTCGCAACACGGTGTCACCCCGAGATCTTCGCTCGCCGCCGACCCGACCGCCGTATCTCAGCGCTTGCTGACCAGGCCACTGTAATTCCGCATGATCAGGTGACTATCGATTTTTTGGACCAGATCGAGGCAAACGCTGATCACAATGAGCAGACCTGTTCCGCCCAGGAACGATGCGATGACAAAATCGACGTTCAACGCATTCTGCACAAGCGACGGGATGACCGCGACCAGGCTCAAGAACGCCGCACCGACGTAGGTAATGCGAAGCATGACCTTCTCAAGATAATCGGCGGTTCGCCGACCGGGCCGATAGCCGGGAATAAAGCTGCCGTAGTCCTTGAGGTTTTCGGCCATGTCTTTCGGATTGAAGGTGATGGCCGTCCAGAAGTAGCAGAAAAAGTAGATCAAGATGACGTAGAAGACCGTGTAGATATAGCTTTGCTTCTGAAACGCGTCCGATAACTCCTGAATGAAACTGGCGAACATGGAGCCGATGCTCCACGTGTCGGACCGCAATTGTTGCGTGGCTTTCGAGAGGCTCGTCAAGATGAATGAGGGGAAGATCAACAGGCTCGACGCGAAGATGATCGGCATCACGCCCGCCTGGTTGACTTTGAGCGGGAGGTATTGCTTCGTCCCACCGAAGACTCGGCGTCCGCGAACATGTTTGGCCGACTGCGTGGGAATTCTCCGCTGACTCTCCGTGATCGCGATCACTCCGACCACCACCGCGATGAAAAGGCCCGCGAGAATCACCAACGTGCCAATCCCGTACTTGCCCTGCGGCGGGTTGAGTTGGAGTGACGAATTCACCCAGAGGTCGCGAAGGGCCACCGGCATTCTCGCGAGGATACCCGCCATGATCAGGAGGCTGATTCCATTGCCGATCCCATACTCGTCGATCTGTTCGCCAATCCACATCAGAAAGATCGTGCCCGCGGTCATCATGCAAACGCAGACGATCCCATTCCAGAGCGTTTGATACTCCGGCTGGACAATCCCCATGTCTCCCATCATGTATTTCACCCAGAACGCACTCTGGACGGTACATAATAGAACCGTTGCATAACGTGTGTATTCGTTGATCTTCTTCCGACCGCTTTCTCCCTCCTTCATCATCGCCTCAAGCGAGGGGACGACGCTTCCCAGAAGCTGGAAGATGATGGAGGCCGAGATGTAGGGCATGATGCCAAGCCCGAAGATCGTGCTCATCCCCACGGACGTTCCGCCGAACATGGCGACCGTGCCGAAGACCCTTCCCGCAGGGTTCTGAGACTGAACTTCCTGCCACTTTTCGAGCTTGGTCTGGTCGACGATCGGAAGCGGAATGTAAAAGCCGATCCGGTAGATGGCCAGGAACATGGCCGTCATCAGGATCTTGTTCTTGAGTTCCGGAACCTTGAACAGGATCGTGAAGAGCTTGCCCATGGGAGCCTCCCTGGCCTCAGGATTGGGAACGGATCGCTGAAGAAACCGCACAAAGATAGAGACAGCGAGCCGTAGTCATCTCGCGAGCCGGGCACGAAGACCGCGTTTTGTAGGATGGGCATCGCCCACCATGCAAGCACTTTGGAGATAAGCGAAAACATGGTGGGTGATGCCCACACTACGCGACTTCAATTCCGAGAACAAGACCTCAGACCACAACGGCTTTGCCACCGGCCGAAGCGAGTTTCTCGAGCGCCGAGCCGCTGAATTTCGTGGCGTGAACGGTAAACGCCTTGGTAAGAGTACCGTCGCCGAGGATCTTTACTCCGTCGTCGTGTCGCCCTTTAACGAGGCCTCTGGCTCGCAACGCGGCCTCATCGATGATCGCACCCGCTTCGAAGCAGGCTTCGAGCGCGGTGAGGTTGACGATGGCGAAGCTTTTCTTGAACGCTCCATTGAAGAAACCGCGTTTCGGGACGCGGCGGATCAAGGGGTTTTGTCCACCCTCGCCGACCGGATTTTGCTTGAAACCCTGGCGAGACGAGTGACCCTTGTGGCCTTTACCGGCCGTTTTGCCCTGTCCCGAGCCGGTGCCCCGGCCGATCCGTTTGCGCTTTTTACGCTTATGGATGCCTTTGCTGATGTCGTGCAGTTGCATTAGAGCACCACTCCGCGGAGACGAGCGACTTCGTCTTTGGTCCGCAGTTGGGTCAGGGCGTGAACGGCCGCCTTGACGAGGTTGAGCTTGTTGGTCGAGCCGTAGCTCTTGGTCAAAATATCGGTGACTCCGGCCGCCTGGACGACCGCGCGGACGGCACCGCCAGCGATGACGCCGGTACCGGGGCTGGCGGGAAGCATGACCACCCGGGCCGCACCGAATTTTCCGATAACCTTGTGAGGGATCGTTCCCCCTCTAAGGTTGACACGATTCATCTGCTTGTGGGCGTCTTTAACGCCTTTTTCGACGGCGGGAGGGACTTCATTGGCCTTGCCGTAGCCCCAAGCAACCTGTCCTCGGCCATTGCCGACGACGACCAGGGCGTTGAAACTAAAACGACGGCCACCCTTCACCACGGCGGCGCAGCGGCGGATCGCCACGACGCTTTCAGACCAGTCCCCACGATCACGGGTATCGCTCGACACGGCGGGTTCGCTCCTCCGTTACAGAATCGACTATGTTCAGAATTGCAAACCCGCTTCGCGGGCGGCGTCGGCGAGGGCTTGAACCCTGCCGTGATATTTGTAGCTTCGACGGTCGAAGCAGACCTTGTCAATCCCCGCCTTTTTTGCCCGTTCCGCGACGGCCTTGCCTACCAGGGCGGCCGCGGCCTTGTTACCACCGTAAGCCTGTTGGCCTTTGATATCGGCGTCAAGAGAACTGGCGGAAGCGAGCGTCGTGCCGTTGGCGTCGTTGATCACCTGCGCGTAAATGTGCTTCGAACTGCGAAACACCGCCAATCTCGGCCGCTCCAAAGATCCGGTCAGCTTTTTGCGGACGTGCCGCTGGCGGCGGAGCCTACTGGTTTCCACGGTCTTTCGCTGGGTCGAACTGCTCACGGTCACGTCCTTCGTCGTCGTTGGGGTTCAGAGGCGGCCGATGCCGACCGGTCGCCCAGCCCGTCATGGAGAATACAACGGAAAATCATCTCGGCGAATCCGAGGAAAATCGATCCGGCAAGGCATCCAACCCGATCCCGCCGGAATGGCGATCCGCTCCGCTTACTTCGAACCGAAGGCTTTACCCGCCTTGCGACGGACGACTTCGCCTTCGTAGCGAATACCTTTGCCCTTGTAAGGTTCAGGAGGCCGCACCTTGCGAACCACGGCGGCAAACTGACCGACGGCTTGCTTGTCGGCACCCGTGATCAAAACATGCGTCGAGTCGGGGACCATGACGGTCACACCCGCAGGCGCTTCAAGCACAACCTGATTGGCGTAACCAACCTGAAGCGCGACGGTGTTGGGCTTTTTAAGCTGCGCCTGATAACCGACGCCGACGATTTCAAGTTTCTTGGTGTAGCCGATCGTGACGCCTTGAACCATGTTCGCGATCAGGCTTCGCGTGAGACCATGCAAGGCGCGGCTGAGTCGCTCATCATCGGAACGAGTGATGAGGATCTGCTTCGCGTCCTCGTCAAACTTAACACCGATCTCGCCCCGGTGAGTGAACGAGAGCTTGCCTTTTGGCCCCTCGACATGAATGGTCGAATCGGCGAGAGCGACTTTGACGTTGGCCGGCACAACCACCGGCTTACGACCGATACGAGACATTGCGGGAACCTCTTCTCATCGCGAGTGCTTGGCGTCGGCAGCGGTTTAAATTCCGCCACGCGCCGGGCGTCAGTTAAAAGATGTCAACGTCCGAATCAATAGGCGATCGGCATCAATGAATCAGCGCGAGGACTTCACCACCGACTTTTTCGGCCCGAGCTTTCCGGTCACTGAGAACACCGCGAGGAGTGCTCAGGATCTGGATACCCATGCCGCCGAGAATCGGCTTGAGTTCTTTGTAGCCACTGTAAACCCGGCGTCCCGGCTTGCTCACACGGTCGATCCGTGTGATCAGGCGTTCGCCGTTCGGACCATACTTGAGATGAAGACGGAGGGTCTTTGCCGGGACAGTGTCGACTTCTTCAAAGTCCCAGATATAACCCTCGTCCTTGAGCACCTGGGCGATGCCGCGGCGGAGTTTCGAACTCGGCATGTCGAGGTCGATCCGTTCGATCCGGACCGCGTTACGAATCCGGGTCAGCATGTCGGCGATCGGGTCGGTCATCATGGCAGGGTGCGGTCCCGTCAACCTCCGCGGGTAACGCGCGGGCCGGCGGCCGAGACGGTCGGCGGCCAGGGGGCGTCGGCGCGGTGGGGAATATCTTCGTCGTACGGAGCGGACGGATTCGGTCGTATTCGGAGCGGGGGGGTTAATTTACCCATCCGCCATGCAATGCAGTACATTTCGGGCGGGCCTGCGGAATGTTGAGCAGGTCCGACTTACCAACTCGCCTTTTTCACGCCGGGGATCAATCCACGGCTGGCCAGGTTCCGGAAACAGATCCGGCAAACGCCGAACTTCCGGTAAACGGCGCGGGGGCGTCCACAA
>JAYVYS010000827.1:0-2565 GCA_043784005.1 Isosphaeraceae bacterium | reverse complement strand
AATTTCGCCGCCGAAACGCATGTCGACCGCTCGATCGAAGGCCCCCGTGCGTTCCTCGACACCAATGTCGTGGGAACCTTTGAACTGCTGACCGCCGCGCTCGCCCACTGGCGAGAACTCCAAGGCACCGAGCGCCAAGCCTTCCGCTTTCTTCACGTTTCCACCGACGAAGTTTACGGTTCCCTTGGAGCCGAAGGGAAATTCACCGAAACGACGGCGTACGACCCGCATTCTCCGTATTCCGCCTCAAAGGCCGCGTCCGACCACTTCGTCCGCGCCTTCCGAGACACCTACGGCCTCCCCACCCTCGTCACGAATTGCTCCAACAACTACGGCCCCTACCAGTTTCCCGAGAAGCTTATCCCGGTGATCATTCTCAATGCCCTGGAAGGCAAGCCGCTGCCCGTCTACGGAGACGGCCAGAACATCCGCGACTGGCTTTTTGTCGAAGATCACGCCCGAGCCCTCTGGAGCGTGCTCAACGCCGGTAAGCCCGGCGAAACCTACAACGTCGGCGGCGATTGCGAACGGACTAACCTGCAAGTGGTTGAAGCGATCTGCGACACGGTCGACGCGCTTCGCCCGAACCTTCCGCACTCCCCCTGCAAATCCCTCGTGACCTTCGTGACCGACCGACCCGGCCACGACCGCCGCTACGCGATCGACACCACAAAGATCCGCCGGGAACTCGGCTGGAGCCCCGTGGAAAACTTCGAGTCGGGCCTGCGACAAACCATCGCCTGGTATCTCGACAACCCCGTCTGGCTCGAACGAGCGACATCCGGAACCTATCGCCGCGAACGCCTCGGCCTCAACGTCAACGCAGCCACCGCGTGAGCGGTTCGCGGTGATGAACGATATTAATGAGGCTCAAGCCAGCGATTGAATTTTCGGGCTGGAGTCTGCTGCGGCACCAGGTCAGGCAGTGATTTCCACAACGTCACCCGGGCTAATCGAACTCAACGCCAGGTGCGCCGAAGGCATCAGCGGCATCAAGTCAGCCAAACGATTGCTCGCGGCGACCAATACGATCACTGCGACGCCAACCACCCGCAGATTCTGTTGATGGCGCAAGTTCTGATCGACAGTCATTAAGACCTCGAAGTCTTGGTCGACCATCAACGCCAATAACGCGCCGTTCTTCTTGCCCGACCAACCCAACTCGGGAACCGTCTGCACATCATGGCCGGCCAGTTCCCGCAGCAACCGGCGCGGCACGCATTCGTCAAGCAGAATTCGCATAAGCGACCAGCATCTGCTTGGCGAGCCGCAACGCTGCGATGGCCTGTTCGCGGGTGACGCTGGGGAAGTCCTCCAAGAACTCGTCCAAGGGATCGCCAGCCTCCAAGTACTCGAGTAAGGTGCGTACCGGGACGCGTGTGCCTACGAAGACCGGCGTGCCGCTGAGGATGTCGGGATCGGTGTGGACTACCGATGAAGTCTTAGTCATGGCGTTCCTCCTACCGCCGTCATTGTACCAACATCCGGCTTCGCAGCCTAACGACAAAGCACATCGGACCGGCCACGTGGCCAGTCCCGTTGCATTTTACCTGAACCTATGTTCTGATACGGACGATCATGAAAGGTAACAACGACGGCGCGGCGTGACATTCGGGCAAGGATCGACCGACAAATGGCCAAGAAGCACGCGAAAAACGCTGGGTTTCTCATCCCGGATGTCATCCACTCACAAGCACCCGCGCCCCCGCCTCGCGACCTCCCGTTCAATATCGGCACCCTCCTGCTCCCCAAGCTGATCCGCGAGATCGCCAGCGGGAAACATATCAAGGAGGCGCATCGTGCCTCGGCACACCTGGCCTTCAAGAAATGGATCGACAGCCTCAACGCCGGCAAGCTCAACGGGCTGAACGAAACCCAGATCGAAGGCGACTTCACCGGCAACTTGCTGACCGCCCTCGGCTACCAAACCCAGGGCGACGCGGGAACCGACAGCGCCTTCAACATGATTCCCAAGTGGAGCGTCGACACGGGCGGCATCGCCGATGTCGCGCTCGGCGTTTTCAAGTTCGATGAGTTTGGCAAGGTCGTCGGAACTCCCAAAGTCGTCGTCGAACTCAAAGGAGCGGGTGTCGACCTCGATCGGCGGGTCGGCGGCAGGACGCCCGTCGAACAGGCCTGGGTCTATCTCAATGCATGCGAATCGGCCGACTGGGCAATCGTCAGCAACTTCAACGAGATCCGCCTCTACCATCGCAAAGGCTCAAATTACGTCCATCGCGTGCGGATGATCGACCTTGTGGATCAAAATCGCTTCGCCGAATTCTACGCCGTGTTTCACGCCGACGCCTTGCTCGGCACGGGCAATTTTTCGCAAAAAACGGCCTGGTTGCTCAAAGAGACCGAAGACAAGCAAGAAACGGTCGGTGAGAAACTCTACGAGGATTACCGGGACCGAAGGAAAGAACTGATTCGTGAGCTGACGGCCAAAGGATACGACTTCGCAAAGTCAGTCGCCGCGGCGCAAAAACTGCTCGACCGCATCCTCTTCGTCGCCTTCGCCGAGGATCGCGGGTTGCTCGACAACTCGGGGAAAACCCTCGAAAA
>JAYVYS010000826.1:0-3557 GCA_043784005.1 Isosphaeraceae bacterium | reverse complement strand
GCCGCGGCCTTGCCGAGGGGTGCCGGCCCGTTGTCACTGGCCTCTCGAATCGCCTGCCAGAGTCGGTTCCAGCACCAGACGCGATGTCCCCGGCCATGTCCCGAATTCTTGGCCAACACGGTCTGGACCTGGACGCGAGCCAGTTCCGTCGGCACGATCCAGAGCCCCGACTCGTCTCCCCGAGAATTCGCCAGGAGGCGATCCCGGAGCCCGACCCCGTAAGGACCGGTCGAGAGTCGTTTTGATGCGGCCATCGGCCGACGCTCCAGTCTTCGGGGCCAGGTTCGAAGCCGCGAGTATCACGACGATCCCGAGCACAATCAGGTATACAGAAAAATACCACATCCGTCCCGACCGCACAATCTTCACAAGCCAGATAATCGCTCCGTAGCCGATGATTCCCGCGAGGACCGTGGCGGCAACTGTTTGCGCCACGCGGTCACCGGTGAGCATCGCGCGATCCACATCCTTGAGTTCCTTCGCCGCCGCCCCGAGGATCGCCGGTATCGCGATCAAAAGGCTGAAACCAACAGCCCATGATCGTGAGAAACCGAGTCCGAGGGCCGCTGCGACGGTCAAACCACTACGGCTGACTCCGGGAAGGGGTGCGAACATCTGGGCGAGGCCGATCAAGAGCGCGTCCAAGAAAGTCGTCTCGGCGGGCCCTTTGCCTTTCTCGTCACCTCGCTGCATAACGACCGTCAGTAACAATACCGATGCGGTGATCAAAAATCCGATGCCACCTGCCATGGGACTATCGAAGGCTTTTTTGATCCACTTCATCAAAAATAGGGCCAGCGGCACCAAGGGCGACGTGGCGACGATCGCGAGAAGACCTGTGCGAATCACCGCGGGACGCCGATATGGAGGTGGGACCTCCTCCAAGGCGAGGAGTCCCTTGACGGACGTCTTCACCACGGCGCGGTAGTAGACAAGGATCGCGGTGAGTGTGCCGAGGTGGAGCATCACGTCGAAGAACAAATTCTCCGCGCCGGTCTTGTCATTGCCGGTTAGCCAGGCGAAGAGCGCCTGCGTGATCATCAAGTGGCCATCGCTAGAGATCGGCAAGAACTCGGTAACGCCCTGAACCGCTCCTAAAACCAATGCTTCAAGCCATTCCATCTGGGGATCGCACTCCGTAGTTTCTTGGTGCCGGTGAATCGTTCGCGACACCTCGGCAAAAGATCGCGTCGACCCGACAAGGTCATTTCAGAAATCTAGGACAGAGTCGTCACACTGTCGTTGCGAGAGGATTCACTCAAAGAATCGCCCGACAATCACCTCGAACTCGCCCAAGAGTGCTGGAATCCTAAGTGCATCCTCGGCGACAAGAATTCTCACGGGTTCGTCCCCCTCGTAGAGATGCAGCGTCAAGCGCTCCGGGTCGAGAACGCCCACGACCGACACCCCGGCGTCGAGATATTCGACAACCTTTGCCAACACCTTGGGCCAGCGATCATGAGGTGAGAGAACCTCGAAAACAAGGTCGGGAGAGACGGACGGATAATTCTCCGGGATCGGACCTTTCGGGAGGCGAGCGAAGCTGTAAAAGGAGACATCGGGGCCACGAACGGAATCGGGTCCGCGCTCCGTAATAACGCCCGAATCGTTACTCAAGACGTGGCCGAGATCAAGCTCATCCGCGTAAGGCCCGAGAAAGCGAACGAGTTTTGCACAAACCTTTCCGTGTCGAGCACCGCGTGGTGGCATTGTGAAAATCCGTCCTCGAACCAGCTCCTCGGGATAGCCAGGATCAGGCCGACGACCGAATTCCTCGGCGGTGAACAGACCTTGAGCCGACTGAGTGACGCTCGCCATGGCGTTGACTCCTTTTTGGATTCGACCCTTCTCATCTTATCGAGAAGGCTGAAGTGAAGTCACGAGCCGCCCGTGGCCTTCCGTTCGCGGAGAAATGGAAACGCCGACAGGATATAGCCGAGGCCGCTGTAAACGGTAAGCCCGACGGCGAGCCAAGTCAGGAGGTCACGTCCAAGTTGTAACGTCGGCCCGATCTGGAACGAAAGCCCCAGCAGGATGGCGATAATCGAGAGACACTGAATCACCGTCTTGAGTTTACCGGCGGACTTGGCACCAAACGCCTGGCCCATCCCTTCCAAATGGCTGCGTAATCCCTGGATCAATAGTTCGCGGATCACGATGGTCGTGACCATCCACGGAGAGAGCCCTGTTTCGGGAATTCCGAGCAGGTAGATGTAAGTCCCGGCGACAATCACTTTATCGACAAGCGGATCTAACTGGCGACCCACGGCGGTAACTTGGTTCAGCTTGCGCGCCAGATAGCCATCAAGTGCGTCGGTGATCGCCGCCACGGAAAATACGGCGGCCGCGGCGAAGTACATCTCGAATGCGATCAAGATGAAGACGACGACGGAAAGCGCCATCCTCGCGACCGAGAGCGAATTGGGCACGTTCCAGAACTTGGGCGACGTCGCGGATTGGGGCATGCGTCGGTCAGCGCTCGAGGTGCGGGTTCAGGCATTGAGGGCCAGGATTGTACCAGCCTGAACGTCCCGATCCATCCGGTGGGTAAAGTCTCATGCCTGAATCAACCACCCATCCCTCCCTCTCGCTCAACCAAGGATCGTGAAAGGCGAACTTGGTTTCTTCTTGGCTTTCGGCCTGGCCTTGCGTTTTCGAGGCGGGGTCGGACCGGCTCTGGCGACAGTATCGTAACCCTGCGTAGCCACGAGATCGCATGCCACGAGGTCGCCAGGTTCCAGGTGCGACGCCTGTACGTAAGTCACACCGTCGACATCGGGCGCATCGGCATAAGTGCGCCCGATCCAGAGGTTCTCCACCCCCTCGGCAGGCCCATCGATCAACACATCCAGCCGTTTGCCCACCATCGTGGCGTTGAAGGCGAATGCGATCGGCTGTTGTGCCTCCATCACGCGATCACGACGCGCGTTCTTAAGCTCGTCAGAGAGGTGCCCCGGCATTTTCGCCGCCGGAGTGTCTGGCTCGAACGAGTAAGGGAAGACACCGAGACGCTCGAACTTCGTCGCCTGGACATAATCGAGCAGTTCCTCGAATTCCGCTTCCGTCTCGCCTGGGAAACCGACGATGAATGTGGTCCTCAAGACAAGATCCGGCACCGTTTCCCGCAAGCGACCGATGATCGCCTCGGTCTCGGACCGGGTGTGCCTTCGATTCATGACCTTGAGCATTCGATCATTAATATGCTGGAGCGGCATGTCGAGATAGGGAACGATCTTTCGGTTCGACCCCAGAACCTCGTAAAGCTCGTCGGTGAAGTAATTAGGATAGTTGTAGAGGATGCGAATCCAGTCGATTCCCTCGACCGCGTCAAGCTCTCGAAGCAACTCGGCAAGCCGGGGACGACCATAAAGGTCGACACCGTAGTAGGTCATGTCTTGCGCCACGAGGTTCAATTCACGGACGCCGTCAGCCGCAAGTTCACGAGCCTCTTCGACCACTTTTTCGATCGGCTTGGTGACGTGTTTTCCACGCATGTAGGGAATCGCGCAGAACGTGCAGAGCCGGTCACACCCTTCGGAAACCTTTAAGTAAGCCAG
>JAYVYS010000825.1:0-4561 GCA_043784005.1 Isosphaeraceae bacterium | reverse complement strand
ATTCACTGGTCGATCCCGGCGCGATCGAAGGCCTTTACGCCGCATCCAAGGCGGGTGTTCGCATTGACCTTATCATCCGGGGGATTTGCTGCCTGCGGCCTGGAGTTCCCGGTGTCTCTGAAAACATCCGTGTCATCAGCATCGTCGATAAGTTTCTGGAACACTCGCGAATCGCCTATTTCCAGAACAACGACGAGCCACAGGTCTTCCTCTCCTCCGCCGACTGGATGCCCCGCAACTTTCGGCGACGGGTCGAGGTCATGTTCCCCATCGAAGACCCAAGGCTTCACAACCGAATTGTTGAAGGAATCCTTGGAGTTGTCCTCTCCGACAACGTGAAGGCACGCGTTCTGGGTCCCGACGGCGTCTACCGACGGATGCCAACTCTGAAAAAAGGTGAATCGGCGATCCGTTCCCAAGTCGAGTTTCAAAAGCTCGCCAGGGAGTTCGAGAGTAAATCACCCATCCGACCGGTAAGCAGTTCACAGGCCGATCCGGCCCTATTACGCGCCAAGCCTTGAAATCATGAGCAGATCAGTCGATCAGTGCCCGAAACAGTTTTGGCGTCGCGAGCCAATGAAGCCCGTAACGCCCACGGGGATCGCCGGTCAGCGCGGCGACTCCTCCCTTTTTCAGCTCAAAGCAAATTTGGTGCTCGCTCAGCCCGAGCAGGAGGCCGAGGAGATCTGTGAAATCAGGATTATGGCCTACCAGCATGATTCGAGGCTCCTCACGTGTCGCCAGCCAATCCTTGATCGTGGCCGGCGGCGAACCTGACGAAAGCACCTCGGCGACTTCCAGGCGGTCTTCACGCCCAAGTGCACCCGCGATGATTTCCGCGGTTCGCCTCGCACGCGGGAGGGGGCTCGTAACAATTCGATCGGGTTTTACCTTGAGCCGTCTGAGGCCCGTTGCGATCTTAAACATTTCAAGCTCTCCCTCCGGAGTCAAGGGACGCTCATCTTCGCGGAATCCAGGAATCCCGTGGGGGACGGCGATACCGTGCCGCACCAGGTAGATCCGGTCCATGATAGCGCCTCTTGATCAAGAATCGAAAAATGGTAGGGATGGGCTCGTCAAGAGAAGCAAGCTACCGATCGCTCCTGCGACGATCAAGGGCCTACGTGCATGGTCGTTGTCAGTTCGAGCGGGTCTTCTCCCGCAAAGTCGGTGTGAACGCGAAAGACCCGGCGCACGTCTCCGCGTATTAATGATTGATCGGGATGATAAGTCACCCTGATCAGGTGAAGGGGTTTGGCCGATGCGTCATCAACCGACGCCTGAAATCCCTCACCGGAACCTTCGATCGACTTGACCGTGAACGGCTGTGAGGAGCGCACCAGGAACTTCCCCTCCACGCCACTCGCAGTGCCGATGCGACCAAGCGAGAGCACGGACGGCGATGCGGTCAGATCACCTCGTATCAAGGCGGAAACGCGAATCGGCAAGACTGACGTTTCACGATCGTTCGTCACGAGTCGAATCTCGTCGCGAACCAGACCGGCGGGAGCGTCGGGCTTGATAGAGACCGTGAGAGTATAGCCGACTCGTTGTCCATCCCGAACAGTCTCGACCAGACTGGCGTCAATGGCTCGGGACCCGGAAATCATCCGTTCGACCCGCCAGGACGGCTGACCGACCCGATCGATGGTCAATGTCTGAGACGCTCGCCGGCCGCGACTGACCGCCCCAAAGTCGATTGTTCCCGGGTTGAAGACGATATCGCTGAGAATCGTTGAGACTACCCCAAGCCGGGCCTCGGCTTGCTTTCCGGACGCAGTTATGAGACTGACAAACAGTACCGTGGCCTTCCGGCCGACGAAGTTGCGAGTGTCCATCTCCGCTTCAATGGTCGCCGCGCCGCCAGGCGGGACAAGAGAAACGGAGGCACGACCGGTTGTGCAGCCGCAAGAGGCTCTGACATCAAGGATCGTCACTGGCTCGTTGAACCGATTCGTTAAGAAAAACTCATGGCGGAGCTTCGAGCCTCGGGCGACCGGTCCGAAGTCGTGATTGGACTCGGAGAAGAGTCCGTCGGCCCAGCTCGCGGCTCTCGTGGAACCACTCGATACAATCGAGGCAACCATCAGGGCGGTTGAAAAGGCGAGGTTCTGCCAAAGCTGCCGACGCATCGCGGCCTCCTGCCACTACCGAATTATCCAGACCGGGATCGAGTCCGTTACCTCAACGGCCCGAATTCACAATAGCCCCCATCCCAGCCCTCTCACCTAATCATCGGTTGGCGAGCGGAAAGCGCTTAGTTTTGCAAGGCTTTGGAACGGACACTGGCTGTTTTCGGACCCGACTTCTCATCTCGAAGAGTCGGCTCGGAACACAGCCCCGCGAATCCAACCCGTTGAGATCCCTGCTTGATTATCGGGGTTGAAATCGAGGCATCCCACCGGGCACACCCCCGCCGGGTAATCCGGGGAACCCGGTGGGGGGTCCTCCCGCGGCGCCATCCGGAGTTTTTGGACGTAAGAGCGCGAGACGATCGAGAGCAATCGATCGGAAACTCTCACCTGGTGTTACGTAATACCAGTCCGCGAAGCGATCTGAAATCGTTTTGACCTTTGCTTCGGCGGCTTCGAGCTGCTTCCGTCTCGCTGCCTTCTCGGTCTCGACTTTTTCATGTACCGCCTTTTCCTCGGCGATCCGTTTGGGATCGTCGGGGGCCTTCCAGAAAGGATCTTCGGGGATCGTGAGAACCTCGGCGGGCTTGGGCGGCTCGGGGACAAGCGAGGGATCAAACGCGACCGTCACCATCAGGAACCGATTCTCTGCGGTCGGCGTTGCTTCCGACTGCTTGGCTTCTGGCGGTTTTTCTTTCGACTCCGTCTCGCTTCCCGCCGTCAATTCCTCGTCGCTGGCAAAAAGGGCCTCGCCAAAACGAAGGGTGTAAACCGCCCCCTCATCCGTCCTGGCGATCATCGCACCCTGGTTCGAGTAGAGCTTCCCATCGGCCAAAGGGTAAAACCCCTTACCGAAAAGTGATTGCAACTCAACTTGGGTGGCAGGCTTGACGTCGTTTGACGCGACCATCTGCAATTCTCGACTCAAACCCTTAGGCTTTGTTCGCACTCCGACGATCTTCAGGTCGGCGAGCGCGGTTGTGAGACTCGAAATTTTTTCGGAATTTATTTCCTGACCTGACGGAATCGCGCCTTCAAGCGACCAGGGCGCGGAAGCGTCTTTCTTGTTGATCGTGATAACCTCGCCCGGAACGATCTTCCTGGCCGACGGGTCAGCCTTGCTACTATCAAACGTGATTGACCGAAGGCGTGTCGCATCGACCTTCAACAAATTTGTCTCGATCCAGTCGGCGAATCGCGTCGAAAGTTCCGCCTTCACGTTCACGCCGTAGGTCCGCTTCTGTCCTGGAACACGGACGTACCTCATCCCCGGACGTTCGCGAACTTCCTCGCCGATGATGAAGTCGGCGAGAACCTTCTCTGACTTATCGCGAAGCACGATCCGCTTACCTCTGCCTTTGAGGGGGGCTTTGAGGTCGAGCGGATCGAGCACTCCAAGCGTTTCGTGGTCCTCAACACGGTCGGAGCGAATCGTTTCCTTGGTCAAGTCCATCACGCTACCAGCGGTCTTCGCGAGTCGATCCTTCGCATCGGCTGGATAGTTGAAATGAGAAGGAATCGTCCACTTGCCATCCTTGAACATCACTTTGAATTCGCGCGTTTTCGCAGTGGTTCCGTCGTACTCGGACACTTCCAGGTCAGTGCAGGTGAACGGGTCGCTAAATTCGGGGAAGAATTTTTGACCCTGATCGTTGAATGCGGCACCCCCTCCCGTGCGATCGGGAATCCTCACGTACGCTGCGCCCGTGAGAACCAGAGCGACGACGACGAATGCCAGCGTCTTCTTCATCTCGGCGGTCATCGTCTGTCCCTTAAAGAAATATAAGAAAGTGAAGGACTGGGGGCTGAGGACGGATTCGAACCCGCGAAAAACCTGTTTTGGATCGGCCTCAATTCTCAGTCATCCGCGATTAACCATAAATCGCTTGTAGTTCGATCAGGCCAACCGGTTCGGGTTCGCCCCGAAGTTCTCGCGACGTATGCGGAACATGAGGACGATCAGCCCAAGTGCAATCGGTGGAGTCGGTTCGAGCAGTAAGGCAAGCCAGCGAACTCGGTCGCGAATGCGACGGGTGGCAACCTCTGTTTCCGCCTTGCTCTCGTAGATCTTGCGACGCTTCTGGTCTTCGATCGTCAATTTCTGAACTGCGAGACGCCTGCTGGCCACCTCTTTAAGGTTGGCGGCAAGGATATCCTTCGTCCGCTCGTCAACGTCTTTTCGGGCGTCGACGGCGGCAATTTCCTTATCGAGATTCTTCTGTGCGATGTCCAGAGAAATCTTTGCCTCGTCTTCCGCGGCCTTCGTCTCGCTCTGATACTTTTCGATGTATTCTTTCGTTTGCGCTTCGATCCGGGTCAGGGTCCGGTGTTGCAACCGCTTTTTCCGCAACGCGACGAAGGCATCATCCCCAGCCAAAACGTCCACGCAATTCAGGACGAATGTCACGTTGTCGAGCGCAAGCTCCTCC
>JAYVYS010000824.1:0-11883 GCA_043784005.1 Isosphaeraceae bacterium | reverse complement strand
TCTTGTCGTGTGGGCATCTCCGAATATGTATGGATATGATGCTTGGCGATGCCCGCAGTTACACCGAGAAAATGACGAGCTTTTCCCCATTTCCAAGTTCTTGGATGCCGAGATATCCGTGGTTGAAGCCACCGACGACGCAGAACGAGATCCCCGGCGCGGAGTCGTTTCTGATCGATATCGGTTACTTCAGGACCCCGGATAACCACGACACTTTGCCATCATCGCCGACGGCCCAGATCGCGTTCAATCCGGTCGCACTTACGGCATGGAAACCAGGGCCCTGGATCGGTTTCCAGGTTTCACCGTCGTCGATCGAAGCGTCGCTACCGGTAGGCCCGGAGGCGATCCAGGTCGGTGTCGGGGCTCCGGGAACTGCGGCCACGGCCGAGCGATAGCCATTCGGGCCGCCTGCGATCGTCTTCCAGGTCAGGCCGCCATCGGTCGTCCTGGCGATCGCGGGACCAGGGGCGTGGGCCACCTTGTAATCGCCCCCCACGGCGATGCCGTTCTTGGCGTCGCGAAATGCGATCGAGAAGATCCCCGTCGACGGATTGCCCGCGCGAACAGGCGTCTCCGAGACGTCCCAGCGCCTGCCTCCGTCTGTCGTTCGGAAGACGCGAGAGACCTTGGCTCCTCCCGTCGCGAACCAGGCGTTGGCCTTTCCCTGGACGATCAGGCAGGTGCCGCTGGCTGCGAAGGCACCTTCGTCGGGCAAGGCGGCGGGCATGCCATTAAGGGGGCCGCGATGCCAGGTCTTGCCGCCATCTTCGGTCAAGAAAGTCGCGAAACGGCCATCGAGCGGGTCGCCAAGAACAATGCCTCGGGACTCGTCCCAGAAGGCAATCGCATCAAGGAATCCTTTGGGATAGATGTTTGTGTATCGTCGGGTCCAGGTCTTGCCGCTGTCCTCGGTTTGAAAGAGCTGAGAGAGAGGTCCGGGACCGGAGGCGAGAAGGGTCGCCTTCCTGGAACCAAAGGCATGAACGTCGCGAAAGTCCAACTCCTCAGCGCCCGGCACGGTCCCCTTATTCCAGGTTTCGCCGCTGTCGGTGGTGACGAGAAACGTGCCCTTCGTCCCGCTCGCCCAGACGACCTTTTCGTCGACCGCGTGCACCCCTCGGAGCCGGGCCTCGGTGCCGGTTTTCCGAGGCGACCACTGGGCCGGGGCCGGGTCGGCCAGTGTGAAACAGAGAAGGACCAAGGGGAGGCCGAGGTGCATGGATTGGCCCTTTTCCATGAAAACAACGCGGCATTACGCCATCTTACCTATCAAAGAACCGCATTCACCCTTCGTTGCGAACCCCGGCTTTTTTGAGGCCATCGAGCTGTGAGGACTTGGCGTCATCAGAGAGCGGGTTGCCGCCGATAAAGAGCCTCAGATAAGGGGCGAACCGCTTCGGACCTTCCGCATCGGCCTTCGCGGCCTTCAGCAGGGGGGAGAGATCCTTGATCTTGTTCTTCTCCAGGATCAGGATTTTGAGGTCCGTCTGTGACGCCAGCGGGCCGAGGTCTTCAACCTCATTCTCCTTGAGGTCAAGGAGCGAAAGCTTGTTGATCTTTTCCAGAGGGGCGAGGTTCGACACCTTGTTACGCGGCAGCGAGAGCGAAGAAAGGTGAGACAGCCCCGCGAGCGGCGCGAGGTCGGCCACCCGATTATCACCTATGTAAATCGCCGACAGCGCGTTGAGGCCGCTCAATGCCTTGATATCGGCGATCTTGTTCTTTTCAAACTCGATGTATTGCAGCTTCGTCAGACCGGCGAGAGGGCCGATGTCAACGATCTCGTTCTCAGCCAGATCAAGCGACTGAAGGTTTGCGAGATCCTTGAGCGCTTTGATGTCGGAGATCTTGTTATTTGTCAGCTTGAGCAGGCTAAGGTTCTTACACTTCTCCAGGCCGGACAGGTCGTGGATGTCCTTCCCCGGAGCTTCCAGCACGTAGACATTCAAGAGCTTCTCGTCGGTAAGCTCAGTCTTTGAATCATGCTGTAACACAGCGCGGATGGCGGCTTCGAGATTCTTGTCGGGGAACGGCGATGCGGCATGAACCGTCGGGTTTCCCCAGGCCAGAGCGAGAAAGACGAGAGCCAGAGGTTGGTGTGGTCGCGAGTTCATGAGCGTCATCTCCAAAGCGAGTTCCGGCCGTCCTTATAGGTGCGGTCTTGCTTCCATCGAACACGTCATGACCGCCCCAATGCCGAGCATCGTGCCATTCCAGAGGGTGAGCGTCAACCAAGTTGAGTTCCCTACCGTTGACGTGCAGTGGCTTGCCGACGCTGTGGGACCGGCGTGAGTAAGGCATTTCACCATCCTTGGAAAGCGGGAGCAGGCTCAACGCGGTTCAAAGCAACGGGTGCTAGGATGACGCTTACTTCGTCGCGGCCGGCACCGCGGGGGTGTCGGTTGTCAAGAACGCGATGAGGTCGCGGAGGTTGGCTTCTCCGATCGCCCCCACGAGGCCCACCGGCATGATCGACGCGGCGCTGGGGCGGATGTCGTCGATGTCAGCGCGTGGGATCTGCGTCACTTTGGCCTCGGTGTCGGTGACCACGATGTCATTCCCGCCCTTCACACGGACGGTTCCGACGAGGACTTTCCCATCTTTCAGCGCGATCGTGTAGGACACGTAGTCGGGGTGAATCCTGGCGCTGGGGTTGAAGATGTCGAGGTAAACTTCGGTACGATCACGTCCGACCAATCCCGAGAGATCGGGGCCGACGCTCCCTCCCTGCCCTCTCACTTTGTGGCAGTTCGCACACTTCGATTCCGCTCCCGCGAAGATGATTGCGCCTTTTTTGGGGTCGCCGTTTTTCAGGTCGGGCACATTCTCTAGCGGAGCGATCGGAGGCGGAGTAGGCGGGGCCCATGGCAGCGTGAGGCGTCCTGCCATGAGGGACCCACGGCTCGATTTGGCGTGAGGTTCGAAATCCAATGTAAGAACCGGCGGGTGTTCACCTGTGGGAACGGTGATCGTGAGCAGAATCGGCTCGCCCGACGATTCCGTGCGGAATGTCGCCTTGCCTGCCTTGGCCTTTTTACCGTCTTCATCGTCGTTGGGCGGCTCGCCGCCAAACGTCGCCTCGACAGGGCCGTTCGTACTCAGATTCAGGACGATCGGGCCTTTTGGCAGGGTCACAAACGAGGTTAGAGAGAGTCGCCCTTTTCGTTTCAAGAGAGCGAACGCGGCGTCGTGCTCGGGCGATCCGGCGAGCCGTTCTTGGGCTTCTTTCGGCTCAAAAACGGGCCACCAACCTTTCCAGAGTGTTGAGGGGTTTTCGCTGCCATCGTCGATGACGACCTCGACTCCGCCTAGGTCGTAGAAAAGCGGTTCGCACTTCAAGGTCGGAGTCGAGAGGTCGAGCGTATATGTCGCCGCGCGTGGGTGTGGATCCGTTGTCAAGGTCAGCACTCGACGCGTGGCGTCAAGATGCGCGGCGGCGATTTTTAGTGTGCCTATCGCGTCGGCCGGCGCGGGCGTCTTGCGCGGCGTGTAGGCGATTGGCTTGTGCGGGAGACTCGTGTCAAATGCGATCGTGCGATCCACGAGAGTCTTCGCGAGGATCGGGTCGACGGGACCATCGAACACGACGCGGGTTTCAAATAGGCCAGCAGGCCAGATGGCGACGACCTTCGGAGGGTCCGCCGCGTCAGCGCGAACACTCAGAGCGAGGATCAATAGCCCGGCCCCGAGGGGGTAACGGGAAAGGCGACGATGGTCCATGTTGTTCTAGCCCGAGCCTCGGAAAAGCGCGTGGCCGCGCGAATCATCAGACGTCGATTTTATCCCGTTTATCGGAGGTCGAACAGGCCGAGGATCGTCAGTCGCCGCTTAAAGGAGATCGGCGTCTCATCAGCACGACTGGAAATCTCTTTAAGATTCCCGTGTCGAAAACCGACGATCTTTTCAAGTGAACTCTTGAATAGACGGAAAGGGTTCCAATTGAGTATCCCTGATTCACCGACCTCGGGAGCGGCTTGAGATGAAACGCATCATGATCGCCGGATTCGTGGGTGGAGTCGTCATCTTCATGTGGGGGGCCGTCGCCCATCTCGCGACTCCGCTGGGAACGATGGGAATCCGCCAGATTCCTGACGAATCGTTCGTGGTCGTTTCCCTCAGAAACTCCATAACGGAGAAGGGCCTCTATTTCGTGCCGGGCCGGGACATGACCAAAAGCATGACGCCCAAGGACGAGAAAGTTTGGGAAGAAAAGCTCAAGGAGGGCCCGACAGGTCTCTTGCTCGTCAACCCTGCGGGAGGGGAAGCCATGAGCCTCAAGGAGCTTGGGACGGAGTTCGCCACGAACATCGTCGCTGCCTTGGTGGGCGCGTTCCTGATCTCTCGGGTCGTGGGAAGTTACTTTTCTCGGGCCTTTTTCTCGATGTTGGTCGGACTCGTGGGCTGGCTCTCGATCAGCGTGCCGAACTGGAACTGGTATGGATACCCGACGGAGTTCACGCTCGCCGCGGGGATCGAGGAAGTCGTCGGAGGGCTCCTTGCCGGGCTCGTGATCGCTTGGATCGTGCCGCCGCCCGACGGCCGGAAATCGGCAGTTTCCGCGATTTGAACCGGTGGAGCTGTTCCCCAATCGCGTCGGTCTTCTCAAAAGCGGCGGGATGCGTCACGATCAAGGTGGAAGCCACCGCCGTTCAAGACCGGAATGACCGAACATGATCAAGAGGCCGCTTGTCTTCGTCGACATCGACACCCAGCGCGATTTTCTCGACTCCGACGGCGCGCTCCACGTTCCCGGCTCGCGGGAAATTCTCAGGAACCTCGCACGCCTGACGGTGTTCGCCCGTCGGGAAGGGATACCCGTGATCGCCACGGCGTGTTCGCACACGCCCGACGATGCCGAGATGGCCATCTTCGGCCCGCATTGCCTGGCAGGCACCAGGGGCCAGCAGCGTGTTCCTGAGACGTCGTGGTCGGATGTCGGATCGCTGACGATCGGTGTCTCGGATCGCTTCGAGCCAGGCATTCCGATTCCCTCACACCTCACGATCGAGAAGCGCGAATACGACGTCTTCCGCCATCCGGAAGCCAACGCGATTGTCGCCCGGTATGACGAGGGGAAGCCGACGTTTGTCGTCTATGGCGTGGCGACGGATTATTGCGTTAAAGCCGCGGTGCTCGGCTTACTGGAACGCGGATGCAAGGTCGCCGTGATCGTTGACGCCATCCGAGCGATCGACGCGAAGGGCGAGCCCGCGGTCCTCGACGAGTTCACTCGTAGAGGTGCCTTGCTTACGATCACGGACGTTGTTTGCCTCGACGGAACCACTGCTTAGAAACCCTTCGCGATGCATGACAAATACAAGAAAAAGCATCAAGGTCCAAAGGCCAGCGACCGTGTCCGACTGCAAATCGCCGTCGAGGCCGCGCGGAGGATGATTGACGCCGTGGGCCCTGGTCCCGACGACCTGACGGGCAGGCTCAAAGACGCCTCGGATGAAGCGTATTACACGGCCAAGCGAAAGGCGGCCGCCGTGCTTGGACACCGGGTCAGGCCCGGCGATCTTCCGTCGGATTCTGAAGTACGCGCCGAGCTGATCGTGCTCGCGCGTTCCCGATCGGGGCTGTTTGAAAATTCAGACGAGGACGCGACACGGGAACCCGACCCCGACGAAGGTGTGAGGGTCATGGCCGAGCATCTCGACCGGTTCGCGATTTACAGGCTGAGACTCTCGCCCCTGGAAGCTGTCAAGCAGAATCCCAAGCGTCACCCCGAGGGCGACGCGCTGTTTCATAGCCTTCAGGTTTTCGAGCGGGCTCGTGAGGTACGGCCCTACGACGAGGAGTTCCTACTCGCCGCGCTCCTTCATGACGTAGGCAAGGCGATCGAGCCAACCGACCACGTAGATTCCGGCGTGGAAGCCCTGCGAGGCGCGGTCACGGAGCGATCACTCTGGCTCATTGAGCACCACATGGACTTGCTTGCGCTTCGCGAAAAAACCTTGAGCCCGAAGGCTCGAAAGGAAATCGAGACCTCGGACTATTTCGAGGATTTGAAGCTACTCCGCGAAGTCGACGACGCAGGCAGAGTGCCGGGAATTCCGGTTTGCGGCATTGATGAGGCGCTTGCTTATTTGCGAGGCCTTGAGAATGAGAGTTATCTTGGTGGCTAGAGCGGTTTATACTCCGATTGACCAAACTCTGGAATGCGGCGGCCTGGCCGACGGTTTGAACCCGACCGAGGCAGGTTCCCTGATACGCCGGAAGCCGGAGCAAGCTCCACGCACTCCAGAAAAACGTCCTCGATACTCTTCTTGTGGATCCTCGGTCCATGCCTCGCCGCTCGTGAGCAGGCGGCGCGGGAAGCCGAAATTCGGGAGCCAAGTTCATGTCGTCCGGCCCCACGCTTTTCTTCGATCTTGGTGGCGTCTTGTTAACCAACGCCTGGGACACGGGTGCCCGTCGCAAGGCCGCCGAGCTTTTCGGACTCGATTATCCCGAGTTTCAGACCCGGCACGAGATGCTCAAGACGGCTTTTGAAACCGGGCGGCTCTCGCTCGACGCCTATGTCAAAAAGGCGGTCTTTCACCGTGAGCGGTCATTCAGTCCCGCCGACTTCTGCAAGTTCATGTATGAGCAATCTCTGCCGCTCGGCGAGACTCTGGAGTGGGTTCGAGGCGTGGCACGATCGGGGAATTGCCGGTTATTCACTCTCAACAACGAGTCACGCGAGCTTCACGAGTACCGCGTCAAGACCTTTAAGCTCGACTCGATTTTTCGAGGGTTCTTGACTTCTTGCTACCTCGGATTCGCGAAGCCTGACGAAGACATTTATCTCGCGGCGCTCGGGATTACATCATGTGACCGGTCCAACGCGATCTTCATCGACGACCGCGCGTTGAACGTGGAGCCTGCCCTTGCACTCGGCTTGCACGCGCATCATTTCCAGAGCTTGGAGGGGCTAAGAGCCTATCTAAAGGAACAGGGATTCAGAGAGTGAGCAGGGGCTTAGCAATCCGTAAATACCGTGGCCAAAACCAGCCGATTATCGGGATACCTCGCGGAGCGATTGTCCCCGAGTGAGCGAGCTGGGAACGCCTCCAGGATACTCCCTCGCGAGCGTTTCCTTGATCGCTTTGAAACGAGTTTCGGGCATCGGATGGGTCGCCAGGATCTCGGGGGTGCGGCCCCCCTCGCTCGCCTTTTTTAAGATGTTCATCACGTCGAGCATCGCCGAGGGGTCGTAACCCGCCTGTGCCATGTACGTCATGCCAAATTCGTCGGCTTCCGACTCGTCGCCTCGACTGAACTTGAGTTGCGAGAGTTGGTTCACCATCGAGGCGACGAGCATCGCATTTCGCCCCCCGTCGCGACCCCCGCTCGATCCCACTCCAAACGCCGTCGTGAGGAGTTGCCCAAGGCGTCCCTGGGCCAGGTGCTCGGCCGAGTGCCGGTTGACCACGTGGCCGATTTCATGACCGAGCACGCCGGCAAGCTCCGCTTCGTCATCAAGGGCGTCAAAGAGGGCTTTGGTGATAAAGACCTGGCCTCCAGGAAGGGCGAAGGCATTGACGGTCTTGGAGTCGTTGAGCAAATAAAAGTGGTAATTGCCCACATAGGGGCTACGGTTGGCATCGCTCTGCTCCACGAGTCTTCGGCCGATCCGAGCGACAAGCGCGGCGCGAGGGTCAGAGCGGGGATCGACGGCACCTCCCATCTTCGAGGCCATCTCGGGCGCGGCCTGCAAGCCCATCGCCTTTTCCTCGTCGACACTCATCGCGATGTGCTGCCGCTTGCCGGTGACCGGATTGACCTCCGAGCCGGTCATGTAGATCACCACGGCGACAATCGCGATGAAGAGCCCGGCGATCAACCGAGGGCTCAGCCCTTGAAATGGCTCGGGCGACCGCATCTGCTGATAAGGATCGTTCTGATCGCCATACCCATAGCCGTATGACATGGTCGCTCCGTTGGCTGCCGACGGACTGAAAATGGGAAATCCGGGACACGAGGTTTCAGAAAGGATAACCGAATTGGCAGCTCGTTCGTTCCTGTCTTTTCGACCATGTTCCACTCAATTTGAAAGGTCGTCCATGCCCGATCAATGGACCTTCTCTTCTCTCAAGAGAAAGCGTCACGAATCAGGCTCGTGGGCATTCCGGCCTTGCGACAAGAGGGGGGACGGATAGAATATTTCTTGAGCAAGCGGCGGCCGCCGGACATTCCGGTGGGATCGAGAAATCCACCGGTCGAAAGGGCGTCTTGTGCGGATCGGCTATTTCGAGTGCTTTAGCGGTATCTCCGGGGACATGACGCTCGGGGCCCTGGTCGATGCCGGGGTCGACCGCGATGCGATCTTGAGCGCCGTTCAAAGTTTGGGGCTTCCGTGTACTCTGACCTTTGACACCGTGCGCCGCGGGGGCTTTCGAGCGACCTACGCTCATGTCGACGCCGCGCATGAGCATGTCCACCGCCACCTGCACCACATTGAGGCGATTGTCGAGAAGAGCAGCCTGACACCTCGACAAAGGGACCTCACGCTGCGGATCTTCAACAGGCTGGGCGAATCCGAAGCGGCCGTTCACGGCGTCGAGCTTTCCAAGATCCATTTCCATGAGGTCGGCGCGGTTGATTCGATTGTCGACATCGTGGGCGCCGCGGTGGGACTGGACTTGCTTGGGGTTGAGCGTTTTGAAGCGAGCCCGATTCCTCCAGGGCGAGGTTGGGTCAGAGCGGCGCACGGCAAGATGCCCCTGCCCGCGCCTGCGACCGCGGAGCTTCTCAAAGGGGTCCCTCTGGCGGCCTCGGAAGTTGAGATGGAGTTAACCACGCCAACAGGCGCGGCGATTGTCACGACCATTTGCGAGAGTTTCGGTCCCCTTCCCGCGATGACCGTGAGCACGATCGGTCTGGGAGCAGGCACGCGCGAAACACCCGGTCAGGCCAATATTCTTCGCCTTTTCGTTGGCGACATCGCCCTTAAACCCGATGGCGACCGCGTATGGGTTCTTGAAACCAACCTCGACGACCTTCCCGGTGAGATTGTCGGCTACACAACGACCCAGCTCCTCGCGGCAGGTGCGCTCGACGCTTATCTGACGCCGATCCAGATGAAGAAGAACCGGCCTGGCGTGATGATCTCGATTCTTTGCGACGAGACCAAGATCCCGCTCATGGAGGAGATTCTCTTCCGAGAGACCAGCACGCTGGGTATTCGCCGTTATCAAGTCAGCAGACACAAGCTCAAGCGGAAGGCGACCGAGGTCGCGACACGTTTCGGATCGATCAAGGGAAAGCTCGGCTGGGTCGAGGGCCGACCTCCCGCGTTCAGCCCCGAGTATGATGACTGTGCTCGCGTGGCCTCAGCGCAGGATGTTCCACTACGGGAAGTCTACGATGCGGCCCACGTCGCCTTTCATGAACAGGCTCCGCTTCAAGCCGTCATCGTCCCCAAGGAAACCGCCCCCCATTCTCATGACCACGGACAGGGCCACGACCATTCCCATTAACCGTCGTTTCAGGATCGGACGGAGGGCCTCCCGTGGATCGCGGCCCTCAGACTCTCCACGGACGGAAGGACGTTTTTGATGTCGGTACTTCTGGAATTCGCACTTCTCCTCATCGGACCGATTCTTTCGCTCTGCGTCCTTATGCTAGTCGCGGTCGTCTGGCGAACGGTCCTCGCTTCCGATCGCGACACGCGCCGTAGACTTCGCGCGCTGGAAGAACGGATTTTGCGGCTCGATCGACCGACTTTCGCGCCTCCGGCTCCAAAGGCGATTCCACGAGCCCTGCCGCGACAGGTTCCGCCCCCGCGGGCTCTTTTCGGCAAGTCGAAACCGGCTGAGAGTCTGATCTCGGTTCCCAACCTCGCGCTTTCGGGTGAAGCCCACGTTCCTCCCGAGCCCGACCTCAATCGACGCTTCGCCTCGGTATGGGATCTGGCTGAGGCGGGAGCGTCGTCCGAAGCGATTGCCAAAGCGACAAGGTATCCGGTCGGTGAGGTTGAATTGATTCTCGGGCTCAAGCGTCAGAGCGAGACCACCAACGGCGGCCTTCGGCTCGCGGGATTACCTTGACGATGACCATGACGCCGACCCAGCATGCCATTCTCTGGGTTTACGCCGCCGCCGTGGCGATCTGGCCGATCCGCTTCATCGTGGTGGCGTGGGCCGAGCGTAAGCTCCACATCCTCACTCCGGACTCTCCGCGATACACCCAGCCCGATGCCCCTCTGGTCACCGCGATCATCCCCGCCAAAGATGAGGAAGAAAGCCTGCCGGGCTGTCTCCAATCCGTGCTGAGCCAGGACTATGCGAATCTCGAAATCCTGATCGTCGATGACCGCAGTGACGATCGCACTCCCGAGATCGCGCGCGCCTTCGCGGCGAAAGATTCCCGCGTGCGAGTCGCGACCATCGAGCATCTTCCTCCAGGATGGACCGGGAAAACCCATGCCCTTCAACTTGCCGCTGAACAAGCAAGGGGCGACTGGTTCTGGTTCCTTGACGCCGACACACGGCACACCACCGAAAACCTCTCCGTGGTGATGGAGTACGCTCGATCTCAAAACGCGGTGATGGCCAGCTTGATTCCCGAACTGCGGTGCGAGACATTCTGGGAAAAGGTCGTACAACCTCTCGCCGGGATCGTCCTGATCCAGTCTTTCCCCTTGTTCTGGGTCAACGACGACCGCAAGTCGATCGCGTTTGCGAATGGTCAATACATCCTGATCCGGCGCGACGCCTACTATGCCGCCGGTGGTCATCACGCTGTTCGCGACCGATTTGTCGAAGACATCGGCATGGCTCAGCGAGTGAAGGGGCTCGGCTTGCCCATCCGGGTGGCGATCGGTCACGGGATCGGCTCGACCCGGATGTACGCCTCCCTCGGCCAGCTTGTTCGCGGGTGGAGCCGCATCTTGTACGATGCGCTCGGACGAAGCCCGTGGCGGCTGATCGGCAAGGTCCTGGATCCCCTGATCTTTAGCCAATCCGGGCACGTCGCCCTGTTGGTATCGCTTGTGATGCTGGCGGCCGGATCGCCGGGGCCTTTCGCGGCGATTCTTTTCGTGATGAGTGTGATTCATCACGCCTTGTCGTACGTTGTTCTTCGCAGGTTGTACCACGTGTCGGTTCCAGACTCGCGACATGTCGCGTTTTTTCCCCTGGCCAATCTGGTGATGGACTGGGTCCTGTTCCGTTCGATCGCCGCGTGTCTGACCGGTCGGGTGACCTGGCGAGGAACGGCGTATGGCACAGCGAGCGCCTCAGCCCACGCGAACTCTTCCGCGACCCGAACGGCGACACCCCCGATCGTCACTCAAAGCGGAAATCGAGTACCCTGAATGGCCACCGCGACGCGAGATGTCTTGATCGCGCGAAATCCAGCGACAGGCGCGAAAATCGGAGAAGTTTCTCTGAGTCCGCCCGATGCGGTGGCACAGTTTGTCAACCGCGCGAGAGAGGCGCAGTCACGCTGGGATCTGGCCGGCTGGAAGGTTCGGCGAGCCGTACTGAGGCGATGGTGGCAGATCCTCGCGCGAGACGCCGATGCCTGGGCGGATTTGATCCGTTCGGAGGTCGGCAAACCGTTTTCAGAAGCGCTTGCGGGCGACGTCGTCGCCACCCTCGACGGGATTCGCTGGACGATCCGCCACGCGGGTAGAGTGCTGGCGGGGACGCGATATGGACCGGGAAGCCAGCGTTTCCTGCTGGTTCCGACCGGGCATATGGTGCAGCGGCCGTTCGGAGTCGTGGGGATCATCGGGACCTGGAACTATCCTCTCTTTCTCAACGCTCTACCGATCGCGCAGGCGCTCGCCGCGGGGAACGCCGTCGTCTGGAAGCCCTCGGAACTCACGCCGCTATCGGGATGGACGCTTCAAAAGAGCCTCGACGAAGCCGGATTTCCCGATGGCCTCGT
>JAYVYS010000823.1:0-2908 GCA_043784005.1 Isosphaeraceae bacterium | reverse complement strand
CTTGCCGGTAAACGCCCGTTCGGTCCCCTTTTGCCGTAACACGTGATACTGCTCGGGAGTCAATCGGGCACGCCACTGGTCGTCAGTCAGGGGCTCTTGATCCATCGGTGATTTCCTCTCTTTTGTTCCGTCAAGCGCTGCCTGAAACGGTTTTGAGATCGGCGCGTTGAGTCTCATACGTTTCATTGTAGGCAAGGACGGTGGGATCGGGAGGGATGTTCCAGGTCTCGCAGGCCTGGAGATAAATCGCGGGCCACCAGTTCTCGTGTTCGGTCAATCCTCGGTCGCGGACGCCGACCCAGTTTGAAAGGATCTTGGACCAGCACTTGTCGCCGTATTCGAGCGCCTCTTTCCAGTGGCCGATTTGCGGAATGTACCATTCGCGACCGATCGCCGCGTGCAAGACTTCGTCGGCCCAGTCGTAATCCTGGATCGTCCCCATCAGAGGGATTCCCGAGGCGAGCCCAACTTCCCACTCATAGCGCTTGCCGGTCTTCGGCATCAGGCCTTGCTCGATGAAGTAGAGCACGGCGTGGCGTTCGATCGGGGTACACTCGGTGTTGAGTCGCAACGACCAGTTATGCGTGATTCTGGCCTTGGTCCAGTCCACCCCGAGGGCGACGAAACCCACCTCCCCCATCATGGCGTGTCGCGCTTCGTCCCAGAGCTGCCGGCTCATATCGCGGTAATAGCCCCAGGGCTGGCCCTTGGTCTCGTGGATGATGCCCGCCATCATTTCCGGGACGTCGACCTCGCGAAGCCTCTTGTAGAGCATCATGAGGGCTTTAGGCTTCGCGTCGAAGGTGGGGTTGTAAAGAAAGGCTTCGGGATTCACCCCTTGATTATAGAGATCTTCAAAACGCTCATCGCGACGAGGGACGGCATCATAGATATAAGCTTTTTTTGAATGCATTCGCGTCAAGGGCTGGCCCGATCGCGGAAGGGTTCCGTCGAGCCCGCCCGCCGCGTCGAGGGCCTCGCCGAGATGATTGATCCAGGACGACATGCTCTCTCTCGTTTCGTCGCTCACGAGGCTTGCGATCGATTTTCGACCGAATTCGATCATGTCGGCAAGCTCAAGCCGAGCGAATCGACAGACCCGGAGTGAGGGCGCATCGGTGAGCGGATTGGTGTCGAGCGAATGGCGAGCGAGTGCGGCGTCGAGCGCGGGCAAGGCGTGTTCGTAAAGGCCGACGAGAAGCTCCTCGGTCGAGGGCGCTGTGAGGATCTCGTCGTGAAAGACCTCCAGGGCCGGGTCGGGAATGACATCAAGGCCCAGCGGCGGCTCTCTCATCTCGCTGACCCGCTTGCGGAGTGCCTCGACATGCTCGGCCGCGAGATAGGCGTGGTACGAAAACCCGGTCTTCAGTTCGTAGATCGGTTCGGCCGTGATCCGCGCGTTGAAGATTTCATGGAGCCGCTTGAAGGCATAATGATATCGTTTGAGTCGCGTCACGCAGGCCTCGATGCCGAGGCCGGGGCGCGTGGCTTCCTTGATGGTCGCCAGGCCCGCCAATGGCGGCAGATCGCGGTAAGGCCGGTAGGTTTCAACGGATCGGGGAACGTTCATGGACCAGTCCCTTTGAGGGATGCGACGACCTGCGAACAAGGCGGTGACCAGACAACTCTGGATTATCCCAGGAATTCCAAACCTCTGGAAGAGTTGGACGAAATCGAGTAAGGACGGTTGATCTGGGGCCCAAACAAAAAAAGACCGGGTGCTTTGGCACCCGGCCTGTTGGGACTTTTGTTTAGAGCCCGGTCGCTCAATAGCTATCGGCGGAAAGAACCTCACCACCGGCGCGCGTTCCAAGCGCCCACCACGTGTTTTGGCTCACGCCGTCCTTGATGAACCTGACGCTTCCATCACCCATCAAGACGTTCACGCCGCCAGGGTGGTTGCTCGATGCATTTGCGAATGTCGCCTGGTCGGGCCAACCGCCACCTTCACTCCGACACGCACTCCACGGGTACTGCTTGGAATTCGGGGTGACGATGGTGTTGAACAGGGTTGTGCCGTTGGCACCGACCTCCCAGTAAATCCCGCGCCAGGCGTTGAGACTGTTGGCCGCCCGGAACTTCGTGTTACAGGCATTCAGACCCGCGAGGGTCAGTGGCTGGTTTTGAGTGGCGTCGTACAACATATACGCATTTGTCACCGCACTCATAACGGCCGTACCGCGGTAGCCGGTGGACGCGGGGTTGCGTCCGACCAGACCTTCAGAAAAGGCGATGGTGTTCGATGATCCGTCGGTGGCATCGCGCAAGCCGTAACTGCGGTAGTACCAGAAGAAGCCCGTGCTCCCCAGAACGGAATTAATTTGGGGCTGAAAGGTCGTCGTTCCGATGCTGCCATTGTAACTATTGTCGTTGCTGGTATTCACGTTTCCCGTATTTGTCCCGCCGGCTCCCGCGTTGGGGTCGGAGGGACAAAGAAACCCGTTAACCCGGGCGAGTGTGACGGTGCTGTTGATCCAAAAATTGGATCCATTATTATTGCCCGTCTGGAAATTACAGGCGTTGTACATTGCCGATTGCTCAAGATAACTGAGCATCAGCGCCTGACAGCTCCAATTGTCCCAGTGGAAATTGTTGGTAAGGTTCGCATTACTCGGCACCGGAACGTAGGCCGAAACGCCGAGCGGGAAGGTGTCGTGGGTCGAGTGGTAGTTGTGAAGCGCAAGCCCGATCTGCTTGAGATTATTGACGCATTGAGCCCGCCTAGCGGCCTCTCGGGCGGCTTGAACGGCGGGCAAGAGCAAGGCGATCAAAACCGCGATGATGGCGATCACCACCAGCAGTTCGATCAGGGTGAAACCTGTGGAACGTCGTGAACGATGCATTAGGATCTCCGCTTGAGAAACAGAACGAGAGAACCAGGGAACGACCCCCCGGCGGCTTCGATCAA
>JAYVYS010000822.1:0-6919 GCA_043784005.1 Isosphaeraceae bacterium | reverse complement strand
CGCCTGGACCGTCCAGGGGGATCGGCTGGGGAAGTCCGTCGCGACCGAAGCGGGCAACCTTGCCATCGACGTCGGCCAAGGCGAACGCAATCGGCCCCGCGACCGTCGCGCACGCCATGGCTTGGCTCGCGATGGCGATTCGCTTGGGAGGTCGCCCAAGGTCCGCCAGGTTCGTGAGAACGCAGAGGCCCGAACGGTCTCGCGAAAGCAACCGGCTCGACTCGGGGATGAACGCCAGGTTGGTCAGGCCGCTTTGGTGGCTGGGGAGCACGCTTTTCGTGATGAGGACTCGCCTGCGGAAGTCCCAAACCTGAACGTTCGCATTGGCGTCGCCGCTGGCGAGGTAATACCCGGAATCGGCAATCGCCAAGCTCGTGACGCCGAGCAAGTGCGGGTCGAGCACTCGCAAGAGCGTGCGGTCGGAGACCCTCCAGATTCGGACGGTCGAATCCTTCGCGCCCGTGACGAGCAAGCCGCCGTCGCTTTGGAACGCGATCGAATCGACCGATCGAGCGTGGCCTCGCTGGACGAGCAACTCGGCGGCTTTCGGCTCGCCGTACTTCAAGTTGCTGGACCAAAGGGTCAGGTCGACCCCCACTCCGCCGACGGCTCGGAAGCCTTGCGAGACGGTTCGAGGATCGCGCTGAAGTCGGCTGAGCGAGGCGAGCAGGTTGTACGGATCGTCTCGACGGCCGAACGACTCGATCAGCGTGTCGGCGAACGGAGAAAGCTCGCCGACGGCTTTCGCCTGGATCGCGGGCTTATCGGTCGAAGCGATCCAGGCGGTGACGCCCGGCCATCGGGTGACGGAGCGCAAAAAGCCGAGGCTGTCGGGCTTGCCGACGACTTGGGGAGACTTGACCGCCGCGCCTCGACCGTAAAGCGAGGTGTCGAGGAAGCAAACGACCGGGTTCTTGCCGGTCTTGGCGATCTCGTCGACGGCGTCGCCGAGCGACCAGCCGGTGAGGTCGGCGGACGAGGCTCGGGCGTCGATCGTCAAGAGCAAGCCTCGTCCGGCGGTCCCCTTCGGCGAACCCTGGGGGGCGGGAAGGCCGACGGCCTGCCCTGAGTAGAAGAAGACGACCGTGTCGCCAGGTCGAATTCGAGCGGGGAGCCACTCCTTGAATGCCCAGTTCAGGTGCTCTCGCGAGGCGAAAAGTGGGCGCGATTCCTCATTCGCGGGCAGGTGCGTCTTGGCCCCTTTGCCGGTCAGGAGCAGGGTGCTTGAACCGTCCCAGCCCGCCTCGTTCTTGAGCCATCCGGCGAACGCCTGCGCGGCGTATTCCGCACCTTGGCAGGTGGGGATGCCGTCGATGTCGAGATAGGCGTCGATGCCGACGACGATGCTCCAGAGTCTCGGCTTGCCATCGTCGGCGGGTCGGGGGTTCCGCGTCGGCCGAACCGGCTTCTCCGTGTCGGTTTTGGCAAGTTCCGAACCGACCGAGGGCGCGGTCTTTTCGGTGTCGGCCTTGGCGACGGCCGGGGGGTCGACCAACGCCTTCGCGGCTTCGAGCTGTGGCTGGGCCGGGTTGGGCTTGCGGTTCAAGGCCGTGACGAAGAACCAGCCGATTCCGGCCAGAACAGCCAGGGCGATTCCACTCACCAACCACACCTGAACGCGACTTTGAGCACGCATGGTCCAATCCGTCCTTCGGTCAAGGCTGAACGACTTTCAGATCGAAAAATCGAACGACAATCGCCGCGCGGGCGGAACCGTCCGACGATGACGGTGTTGGGGGAGGAATTCGGAAACCGCCTCTCGACCGATCGGTGAGGTGGCCTGGGTCGCGACATTTGAGCCGAGCCGATTTAACTAACTAACGAGGGTCGGGAACTTTCAGAACGACGCGGAAGCCGATGTCGTCGGCCGCCTGGTACTCTCGGATCAACTCAAGGGTAATACGGTCGTTATCAGGCATCAACCGACGGGGCCAGGTCGTTTGACAGCGGCTGGCCTGCGAGCGCCACGAACCGCCGCGAACGACGGGTGTGCCCTTGCCGTTGGGCTCGACGAACGGCGGAGGGTCGCGGGGCGGATTCAGACGATTGGCGGCCTTTTCGACCGGATAGAGCCTCCAGTCGTCGAGGCACCACTCACGGGCGTTTCCCATCAGACCTAAAACCCCCTGATCGGTGATGTCGCGTTTGGATTTGAACACGTCGTTGAGTCCGTCGTCTTGATTGATCACGTCCACGTTGATGTCGGCGCTATAGTCCGATGGGCTTGCGTCTTCCTTCCAAACGTAGGGTCGATACTGGTGAGAGCCTGAACGCGCACCGAGTTCCCACTGGATTTCGGTGGGGAGGGAGCCACCGACCGACTGGGCGTAAACTTGCGCTGCCTCTCGCGAAATGAAGACGGCGGGCTTGCGCTCAATCGCTTGAAACGATTGGCCCTTGGTCGTTCGTTCCCATTGATCTTTGACCGCGAGCGGTCTCTTACTAAGATAAGGGGCGATCTCGCCGTTTGTGACTTCCGTCTGCTGAAGATAAAACGCCGAGACCACCACGTCGTGTTCAGGTAGGTCGTCTCGCCGGTCGTCCTTGAGCCGGTCGGGCAGCGGTTTTTCGGGGTCTTCGCCCCCGAATCGCGACTTGAACGCGGGATTCGTGGTATCTCCACCGATCTTGATCCGTCCCGAGGGGATGTAGATGAACTTAATCTCAGTGCCGATCCGGCGGATGACCTCGGGATAGCCTTCCGATCCGATCTTGTCGGAAACCGCCTCGTAACCTGCGGGGATGTTGCTGAAGAGGGAGACAGGCGGAGGATTAGGGAGGGGCTGTGATCCGGGAGGCGTGATGGAAGGATCAGGCTTGGCTCGGCCCACGACGAAGAACACCCCGCCCCCAATCAAGGCCACCATAAGCAGCATAATGATGACGGGAACCACCGGGAACTTCTTCCCCCCGGCGTCGGTTCCCTGTCCGGGGCGCATCGTGGCGTGGGTATTCGACTTTTTCTTGGCGTTGCGCCAGTCTCCTTGCGTGCCGACCTCGGTGCGGTCCTGCCAAGAGTCCACACCGGGCTGGCGCTGGGTCTTGGCGTCGACGGCTTTCTTGTAGTCGGACTCGGAAAGTGTTTTTTGCGGAATTCGTTGCGTTGGCGAAGTGCGGGTGTATTCGCCTGTGTAGCGAGTTCTGGGACGAGCGTAGAGCTTGTCGGGGGGGACGGCGGCGAGGAAATCCTCGGCGAGTTCCCGAGCGGTCGGTCGGAGGCTTGGATCTTTGGAGAGGCATCGCATTACGATCGCCTCGATCTCCGGCAGAACGTCGGCGTCCGGGTTGCTCCGCGCGAACGGCGGAGGGTCGAGTACGAGGTGGCCGTAGATCAAGCCAGGCTCGTTGAACGGCCGGAAGCCGGTCAAGAATTCATAGAGAATCACGCCGGTCGAATAAATGTCCGACTTCTCGGAAATGTCGTCCTTGCCGCCGATCTGCTCGGGACTGGCGTAGGGAAGCGTAAACAGTGCGCCACCGGTGCTGGTCTTGAACTCGGCCCCTTCGGTCATCGGCGTGGCGTCGGTCTTGACCTTCTTGGCAATGCCGAAGTCGAGCACCTTGAGAAAGTAGGGGTCGCCCGAACGGTCGTCGACGATCATCAAGTTCGAAGGTTTCAAGTCGCGATGGACGATCTTCTCGGGCCGTCCTTTTTCGTCGACCACACGCTCGTGAGCATATTCAAGGACGCCGCAAAGCTGTTCGAGGATGCGGGCGACCCAGCCCAGTTCCATCGGCCGCCCACGCAAGAGCATCTTGTCGATGCTCTCGCCCTTGAGATACTCCATCTCGATGAAGGCGAACTCGCGACGCACCTTTGAACGGAGGACCGCGACGGCGTTGGGATGCTTGATTTGCGCCATCAGCATCGCTTCACGGCGCAGGCGTCCTCGCGATTCGTCGGTGAAGTTGGTCTCGACGATGACCTTCAATGCGGTCGAGGTGCCCAGGCCGGTGTTTTTCACCTTCCAGACCGACCCCATTCCCCCTTCGCCGAGCTTGGACTCGACTTTGTAGTCCTCGAACAGTTCCATGCCGACTTCGATGTGAAGCGCTTGCGACGGCACTTGCAGCTCGAACTCGGAGGAAGACGACTGCGTGGGCCGTTGGCCGGTGTCGCCGTCGATGAAGGGCTTACTGCCCCCCTTTCCCCCAGTACCCAAGCCTGTCGAAGGTTTGTGCGGCGATCCACCACCGTCTCGTCCGCCGGTTCCCGTGCCGACCTCGGTGCGGTCTTGCGAGAAGGTGCTCGGCGGTGTTTTTTCAGCGACAGGACCAGAAGGAGGCGCGTCGGACCAATCCCCGCCCTGGTCCATTTCGAAGGTTTTTCGGTCGTCGTTTTTTTTTGGATCAGGCGGATTTTCCGGCATGAGCGTGGGTCCAATCGCGACAACACTTCGAGTCGGCCCAGACGTCTTTTGATCGAAGCCGCCGATTCGGCCAAAGGCCGAGGCGGGTCGGTTCGTTCGTTCGATTCAGATCGAAGAGTGCGTGAATGCGCGGGCGATCGTCGGCCGCCACGGTTTTTTTTGTCCGTCAACAGTTCAGGAATCGGTTGGAAATCACTTCTTGCTGGCTTTCACATTCTGGGTGCCACTGGTCGTACTCGACCAGTGCGTTGCTCCCGAAACGAAAGCGGAAGACACTGGTCAAGTACGCCCGGTGGCACCCAGAGACCGCCTCCAAATCGGGAACTGATTTCCTGCCGATTCCTTACTGTACCACGATCGACGGGGCGTCTCCTACCTCTCTCGAAACAATCGAATGGAAGGGAAGATTCGCGCCGGCGTTCGGTTTCTTTATCTCAGACCGAGGTCGACGGTTTCGGTTTTGCCCTCGGTGATGATCACTTTTTCGGTGGCCTTGGCGTTCAGCTCATCGCGGATGGCGTAGACCCAATAGGCTCCCGGCGGGAGTTTTTCGATCAGATAAACCCCTTTGTCGTCCGTCGTGCCTCGTTTGACTTCCTCCAACTTGGCGTTGTAGACGACGACGGCAAGCTTGGGCTGTTTGAGTTCGCCGTAGGCGACGGTCCCGGTGACCTGTCCGGTCGTCGGCTTATCGGCCCCCCCCGGACCTCCCCCGTTGCCCATCGGTCCGGCCATCGAGGCGGGGAGTTTGAATTCGACTGTGTCGAACTCCTTGAGGTTGAGCCGGTTGGTGAACTCGACCCCGATGTCGACCTTCCCCTGAGCGTCTTTCGGCAAGGCCAGTCGCGCCGACCAGGTGCCGTCGGTTTGCAGCGAGCCTTGGACCGCTCCCTTTTCGTCGGGCACTTTTTTGTCGAGCGGCTTGCCCAGGAAGAAACGAACGGAGGAGATTCCCGAGGGTGACGTTCCCGACGCCCCGACGCTCAAGATATTGCCGCCGAGCAAGGTGCGCTCGCGGATCTCCACGTTTTGCGGAGGTCCATCGAAAATCAGGCCGAATTGCTTGGGGGCGAGCACGTTCTTGCCGCCGACGGTCAAGCCCGCTTGAAGTGCGACCGGACCGTGAACCCCCTTCGGGTCGATCGAGACGACCTGATCGCCGATGGACGCCTTGAACAGAAGCATCCCCTTCGGATCGGCTGTCAGGACGATCCGCTTGCTCCTGGCAGGAACCTCCTTGGCGTCGGGCAGGGTGGATTTCCCATCGACGTCGCGCACCAGGCCGACGACGAGCGTCGCGAGGTCGGGGGGATTATCGACGGCGATCGTCACCTGGTATAAAGAGTCGACCGGGGCCATCAGCGGGGGTTTGAGCGAAAAGGCGGCCTTTGTGTCAAGGGTGGCCGCCAATGGCAAAACGCCTTGTCGGGCGAAGTTCACCTGATATTTCAAGGCGCGGCCGTCGCCGTCGACTGAAATCAAAAACGTGCCACGCTCATCCGGCACGTCGGCGAACTCCAGACCTTGCGCGGACAGGGTCACTTCGTCCCCGACGGCCTTCAGAGTGCCACCGAGCAGCGTGAGTTGTTGCAGACCTTTGTAGCCGGGGATCAGGTCGGGCAATAACACCAAGCTGACCGCGCAAGGCCCTTCGACCAAGGCGGTCTTGGCCCGGACCTTGACCGACAGCTTGTTGCGGTAGCCGTTGCCCGCATGCCCCGGCACGAACTGCGGTTGAACGACTTCAACCAAGTCGCCCGGAGCGACCAGGTCGATCGTGGGTTTGATCTCGTCAAGGATCGCGCTGGGATCGGCTGCGGGGAGGTCGGTATCGACGAGTTGAACGACTAGGCCCGAGGTCAACTCGACGGGGGGAGTGCCGGGAACTGTTGGCGGCTGCGCGCCGAGGGGTAGGGGGGCCGCGAGGAACGAGTCGACCTTACGGACCTGCTTCGCCGCTAACACGATTTTGGAAGTGGCATAAGGCGCCAGGGCTTCTCCAAAGCCGTAGCCCTGCAACTGCAACTGCGCTTCGGCCCGGTGCCCAAGAGGTTCGCATTGTCATTTGCACCACGCCGCCCATGACGTTTTTGAGCGAGTTGTCAAAACCTAATCCCAATGTTCTGTAATCGTAACTTAATTGTGCTACTTCTTTGCTGGGGAATTGCGCCATCAGCACAGAAATTTCCAGCACCACTGTCCATAAACGGCAGGTATGTTCAAAGCCGGTTACATCAAAACTGTTATCGGATTCGTTAAAGAATTTGCGAAGATTTACAGAGGCTAAATTACATGCGGTATTATCTAAAAACATGTACTCACTACAGGGGTTACTCGCTCTTATCGGTCCACCTTCCGGGCAGGTATGCCATTCGTTGATAGTAGTATCGTATTGGGTTCCTGGGTCGGCGCAGCGCCATGCAGCATAATTTATCTGGTCCCATAATTCCTTTGCTTTTACGCTTCTCATGGTGCGGCCATCGCTTCTGCCTTTCAGTTCCCAATCGCCGTTTTCATCTAATGTTTTAAAGAAAGTATTTGGTATGCGT
>JAYVYS010000821.1:0-4025 GCA_043784005.1 Isosphaeraceae bacterium | reverse complement strand
AGGCTTCGATGAAGACCGAACTGCCGGACCAGCTTTCGAAGTCAGGCCATTCGACATCGCATACGGGGGCCACGGAATCCTCGGAGGTCGAGGGCAATTTCGTCGAGACCGCCCTGAAACTTAGCGGGAAAAGTGAAGAAGAGGCACGCACGACCGGAAAGATCGACCGGGCCGACGATCAGGTTGAAACGCTCTTCGCGACCAAATATCAGACGTCGAATAGCCCCGTGCATCGTGCGGTCTGGAGCCATGAGGTTCCCATCGACCTCTTCCAGTCGCATCCGGTCACTGTCCCGGAGTCATGCTCCCGTGTGATGGAGAAGTCTCTGGAGGTTGCCAGGAAGCATCGCGACGCCCGCACTTTGCTTGATGAACGAGGCAAGGTTTCCAACGCGATCTTGCACGACCTTGCCGAGGTGGGTTACTGGGGCATGCTGGTCGACCCCGAATACGGCGGCCAGGGCGTTCCGTTCTCGGCGTTCGCCGCGTTCCTGACTCGGATGGCCACCATTGATGCCACCGTCGCGGGCCTGGCCTCGGTTCACGGCTGTATCGGCGCGGTCGACCCCTTGCGTGCCTTTGGGAGCCCGGAACAAAAGCGGTCTTACCTTCCTCGACTTGCGAGTGGTGAACGGCTCTCAGGCTTCGCTCTCACCGAACCCGCCGCCGGGTCCGATCTCACGGCATTGAGCACGCGTGCGGTGCGTGATGGCGACGATTACGTGGTCAACGGCGAAAAACTCTTCATCACCAATGCCGTTCCGGGTCGGACCGTCGGACTGGTCTGTCTTGTGGACAACAAGCCCGCCGTCTTGATCGCCGACCTTCCCGACCACGAAAACGAGAACTTTCAGATCGTCGCCTACGGACTCTATGCGCTCAAGCATTCTTATAACAATGGCCTCAAGTTCAAAGATTTTCGCGTCCCCGCGGCGAATCTCCTCAAAACGTCCGCGGGCGATGGACTGACGATCGCCTATCACGGCCTGAACCTCGGCCGCGTGGCTCTTTGCGCCACCGCCGCGGGCACAATGCGCACGATGCTCGCGAACATGCTTCCATGGACCAAGTTCCGCAAGACTTACGGCCAGCCGATCGAGAATCGCGAACTGGTGCGTCGCAGGATCGGCCGGCTCGCCGCGCTGATCGTCGGTTGCGATGCGCTGGTCTCGTGGTGCTCGTCGCTCCTTGACCAGGGGTATCGGGGCGAGATGGAATGCATCGTTGCCAAGATCTTCGGCAGCGAGTCGCAGAAGGAGGCGGCGATCGAGCTTTTCATGAAGACACACGGCGGCCGCGCATTCCTTCATGGACATCTCTTTGGCGACAATGTGCACGAATATCTCGCTCCGTGCATCTATGAGGGCGAGGGTGAAATGCTCGGCATGGGATTTTTCAAGTCGCTGATCAAGGAGCACGGCAAGACCTTCTTCGAGCCGATCGGCAGGGTTCTCGCCGAAAAGAAGATCCGCCAACCCAACCCGCTCAACCCCATGCACGCTTGGGCGCTTCGCAAACCAATGGGAACGTATGCGAAGTGGTTCCTGGGAGAGACCTTATCGGGAGCCGCCAAGCCGACGTACCCGGCGATGTCGGCGGCGCTTGCGAACCACGCTCGTTTCGCCGTCGAAGGCTTGCAAGGCAGTAGAATGGAGATCAGCGGCTCGATGCGGAAACACCAGCTCAAGCTGGCCGATCGCCAGTGCCGGATGTCCGAAATGTCCTCGCGTGTTCAAGACTTGGTGGTGATGCTAACCACAAGTCTCCATGCCGCCGGTCAATCGAATAAGCTCGTCAAGGACGCCGCCGATATCCTCTGTCAGGACTTGGCCCGAAAACGGACCGGCGCTCGACCAACCGACGCGTATTTTCGAGCGGTGACCAAGTTGGGAGAAGCCGTCGAGAACGGTGGTTTCGCGGCGATCGCGGGAGTCGAACCCGGCGAGATCTTGATGAAGTATTGATGCGAGGAATGGCGGATGGTGAATGACGAAAGATGAACACCTTCGCCGTCATCGTCCATTCGTCATCCACCATCGGTCATCCACTCTTCACGCATCACAAACAGGAAATTCACGGCATGGCCAATGCATTCCAACTTGAAGAGATTGACCGGAAGATCGCCCAGGTCACGTTCGACCTTCCCGATAAAAAGGTCAACACCCTTGGGCAGACTGTGCTGATGGAACTTCTGGGTCTGGTCGGCGAACTTGAGAAGCGGTCCGACCTCCGAGGCTTGATCTTACGAGGAGGAAAGCCCGGTAATTTCATCGCGGGTGCCGACCTCAACGAGCTTGGAGCCCTGGCTTACGCTCCTAAAGAGCAAGTCGCTAAAGGGGTGAGCTTCGGTCACGACTTGTTCAGCAGGGTCAGCCACTTGCCGTTCCCCACGGTGGCGCTGATCGATGGTAACTGCATGGGGGGCGGCACCGAGCTCGTTCTCTCGATGGACGAGCGGATCGTGTCGAAGGGGCCGCAGACGAAAATCGCGCTGCCGGAGGTCAAAATCGGGTTGCTTCCCGCCTGGGGAGGCACGCAGAGAATGCCTCGTTTGATCGGCGTGAACGCGGCGGTCGAGATGATCTGCTCAGGCGAGGCGATGGACGCCGACAAAGCGGTTGCCGTCGGATTCGCGTTCGATGCCGTCCCGGTCGAACGGCTGGTTGAAGAGGGCCTGAGACTTGTCAATTATCTCGTCGAATCGGGTGTTTGGAAAGAGACGCGGAAGCGTCGTGAACAGCCTGTCGGGCTCTCCGACGACCAGGCGAACTTCCTCTTCGCGACGGCCGAAGGGTTTCTCAAAGGCAAGACGAAAGGGCAATACCCCGCCCCGCTCGCGGCGCTCAAAGCGATTCGAGAGGGTTGCAACAAAACGCTCCAAGACGGCCTGAAAGCCGAATTGAACGCGGCGATGGAAGTGGTCGGCACGCCGATCTCGGCAAACCTCATCGGCGTGTTCTTCATGGGTCAACGTCTGGCGCGCGACCCTGGCGTTTCCGACCCCTTGATCAAGCCTCGCGACATCAAAAAAGTCGGAGTCCTCGGCGCGGGGCAGATGGGGGCCGGCATCGCCACGGCTCATGCGCGTTCCGGCTATCCGACGGTCATGGTGGACGTTGACAACGATCGCGTCGCTGCGGGAATGGCGAAGGCTCAGGATGTGGTCATGAGCCGGATCAAGATCGGACGCGCCTCGCCGCAAGACATGGTGAGCATGCTCAGCCTTCTGAACACCTCGGTAAGCCAGGTGGCGTTTAGTGAGTGCGACGTCGTGATCGAAGCCGTCACCGAGAACGAAAAGGTCAAGACGGCGATGTTCCGCGAGCTGGCCAAGGTTCTGAAACCCGACGCCATTCTCGCCAGCAACACCTCGACAATCTCGATCACCCGGATGGCCGAATCCGCTCCCGATGCCTCGCGATTCATCGGGATGCATTTCTTCTACCCGGTCGACCGGATGGAGCTGGTCGAGGTGATTCGGGGCGATAAGACGAGCGACGAAACGGTCGCCACGATCGTCGCTCTCGCGAAGAAAGTCCGCAAGACGCCGATCGTCGTCAAGGATTGCGCGGGGTTCCTCGTGAACCGCGTGCTGTTTCCTTATATGAATGAAGCATTGTCGCTCTTGAGTGAAGGCGCGTCGATGGACGCGATCGACAAGGCGGCGACGAGGTTTGGGATGCCTATGGGTCCGATCGCACTTGAGGATTTCGTCGGCCTGGATACGGCATGTTACGCCGGGCACGTTATGCTCAAGGCCTACCCCGACCGTGCGGTGGCTGTACCGGTGCTGGATGAACTGGTCAAGTCAGGTCGGCTCGGCCAGAAATCGGGCGCGGGCTTCCGAAAGTTCGACGCGAAAGGGAAGGCCAAGTCCGATCCCGACTTCGACGCGATTATGGCCAAACACCGCACAGGGGATCACACCCCTTCGGACGAAGAGATCACCGAGCGGATGTTCCTGGCAATGCTCCTCGAAGCCACGAGGACGCTTGAAGAGGGGATCGTTCGCGACCCCGCCGATG
>JAYVYS010000820.1:0-7533 GCA_043784005.1 Isosphaeraceae bacterium | reverse complement strand
AACCCCCGCCTCAACAAGCTGGGCCTTCAGACGCTTGAGTTGGATGTCGACGATTTTGGTCAACTCCTCCATCTGGAGTGGATGGAAGATGATCGTGTCGTCGATCCGGTTCAAAAACTCCGGAAGGAACTCAGCCTTGAGGACATTCAAGACCTCGCGACGCATCATCGCCTCGTCACCCTGAGGGGCGAGATCGGCGATGACGTGGCTTCCCAGGTTCGAGGTCATGATGATGACCGAATTGCGGAAGTCCACGGTGCGTCCCTGACCATCGGTCAGTCGGCCGTCGTCCAGGACCTGAAGGAGCACGTTGAAGACGTCGCGGTGCGCTTTCTCGATTTCATCCAGAAGAATCACGGAGTAAGGTCGGCGGCGGATCGCCTCGGTGAGCCTGCCCCCTTCTTCATAACCGACGTAGCCCGGGGGCGCTCCGATCAGACGCGCGACGTTGTGCCGTTCGCCGAATTCACTCATGTCGAGACGGACCATCGCGGTTTCGCTGTCAAACAGGAACTCGGCGAGGGCCTTGGCCAGTTCGGTCTTTCCCACGCCTGTGGGGCCGAGAAAGAGGAATGAGCCAATCGGTCGGTTCGGATCTTGAAGCCCCGCGCGGCTACGACGAACCGCGTCGGATACCGCCTTGACGGCCGCGTCTTGGTTGACCATACGCAGATGGATCTGGTCTTCGAGGTGAATCAGTTTGTCTCGCTCGGTCGTCAGCATCCGAGTGACAGGTATACCGGTCCACTGGCTGACCACTTCGGCGATTTCCTCGGCATCGACCTCCTTTTTCAGGAGTCGCTTTCCATCCTTGGGAGCACCGTCACCGAGCGCCTCGGCCCGTGCCACTTTTTGTTGAAGGTCCTTTTGCTCGGTGAGCAGTTTGGCACCTTCATCAAACAGGGAATCGGGCCGTTCGCCGCGGGCCTGCTTGGCCCGTATTTCGTCGCCGATGTGTCGAAGTTTCTCGTTGACGTCCGTAAGCGTGGCTTGCAGGTTGGACAGGTCGCCCATCCCGGACTTTTCCAGCTCCCACTGTCGCGTCAGGTCCTGGTTCTCTTTTTCGAGCCGAACGATTTCCTCTTCGACCTCCGCGAGGCGTTCGAGCGCGTGCTCTTCCTTCTCGGTCGCGAGCATTCGCTGCGCGAGCTTGAGCTGGTCGAGCCTGCGGCGAACGACGTCGATCTCGGTCGGGACCGACTGGTTCTCCATCGCGATTCTGCTGGCGGCCTCGTCCATCAGGTCGATGGCCTTATCCGGCAAAAAGCGATCGGTGATGTAGCGTGAGGAGAGCTTCGCCGCGGCCACGACGGCCGAATCTTTGATCGAAACACGGTGGTGGACCTGATAGCGCTCTTTCAAGCCTCGAAGAATCGCGATCGTGTCTTCGATGGTCGGCTCTCCGACGAAGACCGGCTGGAAACGACGTTCGAGGGCGGGGTCCTTTTCGATGTGCTCGCGGTATTCGTCGAGAGTGGTCGCGCCGATGGTCCTCAATTCGCCCCGAGCGAGGGCCGGCTTGAGCAGGTTGGCGGCGTCCATCGAGCCTTCCGCCTTGCCCGCTCCCACGACCGTGTGAAGTTCGTCGATGAAAAGGATGATCTGCCCTTCGGATTGGGTGACCTCTTTGAGCACGGCCTTGAGACGGTCCTCGAACTCGCCGCGGAACTTGGTGCCCGCGACCAGGGCTCCCATATCAAGCGCCATGACCTTGCGGTTTTGAAGACTTTCGGGCACGTCGCCCGACACGATCCGCTGGGCAAGCCCTTCCACGATCGCCGTTTTACCGACGCCCGGGTCGCCGATCAAGACGGGGTTATTCTTGGTCCGTCGGCTCAACACCTGCACGATTCTGCGAATCTCGGAATCGCGGCCGATGACCGGGTCCATCTTTCCTTTGCGGGCGAGCTCGACCAGATCTCGTCCGTATTTCTCAAGGGCCTGATACTTTTCATCGGGATTCTGATCGGTGACCCGTTGGCCCCCTCGGACCTTCTGAAGGGACTGAAGCACGTCTTTCTCGTTGAGGCCGAGCGCTCCGAGGAGATCTTGCGCGCGGCTCTTTACCTTGCAGAGGGCCAACAGAAGGTGCTCAACCGAGACGTATTGATCTTTCATCCGGTCGGCTTCGTCCTGCGCTCCGTCGAGAACCCTGGAGGCTTCGGGACTGATGCTCACGTCGGCCCCGCTCACTTTCGGGAGGGAATTCAGTCCCTCATCGGCGGCCTTCAAAATCTGCGCGGGGTTCACGCCAAGCTGCGTCAGCAGCGAACGGATGACCGTCTGTTCGGGATCAAGCAAGGCGGAGAGCAAATGCAAAGGCTCCAGACGTGGATGGCCCCGATCCTTGGCCAATTCTTGCGCCTTCTGCAATGCCTCCTGACTCTTGAGCGTGAGCTTATCGTATCGAAACGCCATGGTGTCCTCCCCGCCGCCAGTCGGCGAGACGGAATGAGAATCGAATTTCGCTAAAGTGGATTTCTTCCCAGGCTACGCAAACGATTGCCTGAGCATTCTTCTTTTGTAGAATCAAATAGGCGATGCGACCGCTTTGAGAGACGGTGAATCGCTGACGCCAACGGGGATCGCTCGGGAAGGGCCTTTGCCAGGTGCTCAGAAGAACGGAGTTTCGGGCCATTCCGCGTAGTCACGCGCTGCCTGGAATTGTTTGAACCAGAAGGAGACATCCCCCACCGTGGTTTCGCCGCGCGTCACGTAGGGTTCCCACCATCCATCAGCGGGACGCAGCAGATTGCCGAAATCGCTGCGGGCCTTGGGCTTCTGGATGATCAGGGCGCTCAGGTCGGGTAAGCTCTTCTCAAGGCAGGCGGCCTGGAGAGGTTTGAGGAGCTTGACGGCGATCGTGCGAGGAGTTTCCTTGACGCCCGCATCCTTGCATCGCTGACAAAAATCGTCGTAGGAGATCCAGCGAGCCGTCCGCCGTTCGCGGGCGGCTTCCGCGAGTTCACGGGCGAGAGTCACAAGGATGGGGTAAGCCACCCTGGCGTTTTCGAGAGACATAACGACGGCTCCTCCTGACCGAGCGGTGTTCGACAAGTTTGACCCCTATTGGGATGCGCTTGTGACGGGATGCGAAATCTTCATCCCGGCGGCAAGGGCGAGTCATCGAAAAAGAGCGAGGCGGGAACGCTCCCGCCTCCTGTCCGGTCGATTCATTTCTTTTCTTCGAACTCAACGTCAATCACATCTTCGGGCTTGGCACCCGCGGCGCTCTCAGGGCCGTTCGCACCCGCCGTTTGCGCTCCACCAGGCCCGCCTCCGGGAGCGGCTGCGCTTCCAGCCCCGGCGTAGAGGTGCTCGGCCATGGCTTGACTGGCACGCTGGAGATCTTCGATCGCGCGTTGAATCGCCGCGAGGTCCTCTCCCTTTTTGACTTCGTTCACCTTTTCGATCGCCGCGCGCACTGCCGACTTGTCGGACTCGTTCAGTTTATCCTTGTTCTCATCCATCAATTTCTCGAGCTGATAAACGCGCTGTTCGGCAGTGTTCTTGGCTTCGGCCAGCTCTCGACGTCGCTTGTCTTCGGTGGCGTGGGATTCGGCGTCGCGCTGCATCCGTTCGATCTCATCCTTGGAGAGGCCTCCCGAGGATTCGATCTTGATGGTGTGCTCTTTACCCGTCCCCTTGTCCCTGGCGGTCACGTTCAGGATGCCGTTCGCATCGATATTGAATGCGACCTCGATCTGTGGCACACCCATTCGAGCTGGGGGAATGCCTTCAAGGTTGAAGTCTCCAAGCGGGCGATTATCGGCGGCCATCGGCCGTTCACCCTGGTAAACCTTGATGGTCACGGCCGATTGATTATCCTCGGCGGTCGTGAAAGTCTCTTTCTTTTCGGTCGGAATCGTGGTGTTTCGCTCGACCAGCTTGGTGAAAACTCCCCCCTTGGTCTCGAGACCGAGAGAGAGCGGGGTAACGTCGAGGAGGAGCAAGTCCTTGACGTCTCCGGTGAGCACCGCGCCCTGGATCGCCGCGCCGACGGCCACGACCTCATCGGGGTTGACGCCCTTATGCGGGTCCTTTCCGAAGATCTCTTTGACGATCTGCTGGACGCGAGGCATCCGGGTCGAACCACCGACCATGACAACTTCATCAAGGTCGGAGGGCTTGAGCTTGGAATCTTCCAAGGCTTTCAAGACCGGCCCTCGGCAACGCTCGAACAGGCTGTCGGTCAGTCGTTCGAACTGACTGCGAGTGATGGCCATCGTCATGTGCTTCGGCCCGGTGGCGTCGGCCGTGATGAATGGCAGGTTAATGTCGGCCTGAGACTGGAAGGAGAGGTCCTTCTTGGCTTTTTCGGCGGCTTCCTTAAGACGCTGAAGGGCCATCTGATCTTTGCGGAGGTCGATCCCCTGTTCCTTCTTAAACTCATCGGCGATGTGGTTGATGAGGGCTTCGTCCCAGTCATCGCCACCGAGGTGTGTGTCGCCGTTTGTGGAAAGCACCTCGAAGACACCGTCGGCCACGTCGAGGATGGAAATGTCGAACGTGCCGCCGCCGAGGTCGAAAACCGCGATTTTCTCGTTCTTTTTCTTGTCCAGGCCATACGCGAGCGCCGCTGCGGTCGGCTCGTTGATGATTCGAGCGACTTCCAGTCCCGCGATCTGTCCGGCATCCTTGGTGGCCTGGCGCTGGCTATCGTTGAAATACGCGGGGACGGTGATCACCGCCTTGCGGACCTTATGTCCAAGGTAGCTTTCCGCCGCTTCCTTCAACTTGCGCAAGATCAACGCCGAGATTTCCGGTGGCGTATAGTCTTTGCCATTGACGTGAACCTTTACGAAGTCGGCCGTGCCTCCCGTGACCTTGTACGGCACCATCTTCTCTTCGCCGCGGACCTCATCGTGACGCCGGCCCATGAACCTCTTGACGGAATAGATCGTTCCCGCCGGGTTCGTGACCGCCTGCCGCTTGGCGGGATCGCCGACGAGCGTCTCGCCTTTCGCGGTGAATGCAACCACTGAGGGGGTCAATCGGCTCCCCTCCTGATTGGCGATCACCGTGACGTCGCCCCCTTCCATGACCGCCACAACGCTATTGGTCGTTCCGAGGTCGATCCCGATGATTTTCTCACCTTCTGCCACGACTCGTCTCCTTTTCTTCCGTTTCCCAACGATGTTCGATCATGAGGTTTCGGTTTCGGAATCTTGAAGGACGTTCAGTACGGCCGCTTGCCACCAAACACCACAATCACTCCGGTCCGGGCACCATGACACCTAGGCACCAACCTCTTATATTTCCTTCGTATCAATCAGAGCAAGGCGAATGCAGGAACCCATTTGAACCTTACAGAAATCCATAAAGGCTTTTAAGAGAACGATTTAGGAAAACTGGAAAAACCAGTGAAACGGAAACCCTTAACCGGGACTGCCAATATGACGGTCGCAATCGAGTAGGCCGGAAAGGCCTTGCAAAAATGGCAGTTGGCGTTTTTCTCGGGCTCGACTCGGACACCAAGGCATCGCTCTTGATAGATCTTACCGAAACCGGGCGTCGAACGAAACGGGGCGGGCTCACGTGCCAGGAGGATTGCGAAGTCGAGTCGGGTAAGCGATCCAGAATCGGAAATTTACCTCGGAGATCGCAAAGTCCGCAGAGATGAAGATGAGCAAAAGATCGATTGAAAGACGAGACCCGAGAAATTCACCAGTTTTCGTGAATTCTCTCCCCTATTCCTCTGCGATCTTCGCGATCTCGGCGGTTAATCCGCTTCGATTCAAACTGACTCAGTGATTCGCATTCGACTTTGCGACTCTCCTGGCTCACCGGCTCACCCGCGGGCAGAATTGGCTTGACAGTCGATCTTGCGTCTTGTATCCACCTACCACGGCCACTCTTGCGTTTCATCCGACCGGAAGGGCCGCTCTCCCCGATCCCTGGAGCGAGTCGCCTGATGTCCCGCAACACGCCACCTCCTCGTTCACCGAAGTCCGCTCCACCCCCGGCGGGCGATGCCAAGCGCGCTCCGACGCTTGCCGGGCTACGGGCCGAGATTGATCGAATCGACAAGGAATTGGTCGCGCTCCTCAATCGGCGGGCGGGCGTCGCGTTGCAGATCGGGCAGGTGAAGAGCAAACAAGGTATCGAGGTTTGGTCTGCCGCGCGTGAAGACGAGGTGATAGCGCGCGTGCTGGGTGTCAGTCGCGGCCCATTGCCTCCCGAGACGTTACGGCTGATTTTCCGCGAATTAATGAGCGGTTCTCGAGCCCTTCAGCGCACCCTGCGCGTGGCGTCGCTTGGCCCCAAATACAGTTATAGCCATCTTGCCGGAGTCGCGAAATTCGGCGAGTCGGTTGAGCATGTTCCCGTGGGATCGATCGCCGCCGTCTTCGAAGAAGTCAATCGACGGCACGTTCAGTTCGGGATCGTTCCGCTCGAGAATTCGACCGACGGGCGCGTTGCCGACACCCTGGAAATGTTCGTCCGGCTCCCGGGGCTGAAGATCCGCGCGGAGGTCCGGCTTCGCGTTCACCATTGCCTATTGGGTCGCTGCGAATGGGGCGAAGTTCAGCGCGTCTATTCCAAAGCGCAGGCGCTGTCTCAGTGCCGCCACTGGATCAGCAAGAATTTGCCGCAGGCCCGTGTGATCGATGTTGTTTCAACAGCCGCCGCGGCCGAGCATGCCTCCCGCGAGGAATTCGCCGCCGCGATCGCGAGCCGTCCCGCCGGAGATGCGTATCATCTCAAGGTCTTGGCCGAGAACATTGAGGATCATCCGCACAACATCACGCGCTTCGCGGTCATCGCCGAGCGTTCCGAGGAGCCCACCGGTCGCGATAAAACGACGCTCATGCTCCGACTTCCGAATGAGTCGGGCTCGCTCTCAAAAGCGATCGCACCTTTTGAGAAATGCGGCGTGAACATGACGTGGATTGAGTCCTTTCCGTCTTCGACCGGCTTGAATGATAAAAACCCCGCCTATCTTTTCTTCATTGATGTTGAAGGCCACGTTGAGGACGACGGGGTCAGGAAGGCCTTGGAACTCGTCCGAAAACGTTGCGAACGGCTGGAAATCCTGGGGTCATATCCTCGGAGCGACTGCATCGAGTCGTGACGCGAAGCCGTGGAGGGGTTTGTAAGACGGAGTAACCGCTTCGCGCATTCCCCGCGATTTGATACAGTGACCGATTCACTTGATTGCTTGGGGGATGGTTTCGGCCGCAGATGGACCACTTTTCCCGATACCTCTGCCAACCAAATGCCGTGCCAAGGAGCCTCGAGGACGACGATGATCATCGTGCTGAAGCCGCACCCCACTCCGGAAACGATCCAGCACGTACTCGAACGAATCGAGGCGTTGGGGTTTACCCCGCATCTAAGCCAAGGGGTCTCCCGGACGATCATTGGTGTGATCGGAGAGGAAGACAAGCTCCAGGCCGAGCCGCTCCAGGCGATCGCGGGAGTCGAGATGGTTGTACCGATCCTCAAGCCTTTCAAGCTCGCCAGTCGGGAATTTCACGACGCCGAGTCGGTCTTCGACATCAAGGGGATCAAGGTCGGCGGGGGCCATCT
>JAYVYS010000819.1:0-10972 GCA_043784005.1 Isosphaeraceae bacterium | reverse complement strand
GCGAGACATTTTCCACGGACCCATCGAACCCCTTTACACGCTTTCGGAAGCCAATCCGCCGCGTTGGGCTCAACGACCCGCTTCCGCTCGCAACCGATTGGCGGTCGGCCGAGACCTTGTCACAAGCGTTTCCCGCTTCAACAGACGCTGGCTTCAGTCGCTTGATCTCCTCAAACTCGACACGATCAACCACCAGATCGAGCATTACAACCGCTATTATGTCCTCGAAAAAGAATGCGTCATGGGCTCCGCTCGACTTGCTTCCCGACACTTCGTGCCTCAACCCTGCTTGAGCCGGGCACGACTCCTTGCCGACCACCCCGCGCTCCCCGTTCCGATCCTGATTGCCTGACCGACGGGTTGCCGACGCCTCGCATTTCGGGCATTGTGGTGGACATCAATTGTCATTTGACCTTCCGTCGGACGCGGAGCCCTCGACGTGTTTAAACGCGGTTTTTTGCGGATCGGACCCGCGATCGTTGTCGCGATGATGGTGGTTTCGGCACCTCAACAAGCGTGCGCGACCAAGTTCGAAGTCGCGTTCACCCCCGAGGTTCGCCCTGTCCCGATCTCCGCGCGGGTTTATGTGATGCTCGGTCCAGCCCGCGCGGGTCTGGGCGGTCCTCGATCGGAACCGAGGTTGGGCCCGAACTGGTTCCGACCTCAGCCATTCTTCGCCGTCGAGGCGAAGGATTGGAAGCCGGGTGCGCAACTGGAGGTTGGTGCCGACTCTGTGGGCTATCCAGAGCCGCTCATCGCGCTCGAAGCGGGCGAATATCAGGCCCAGGCCGTGATTCGACTCAACTCCGACACACATAAACTCGGCGATGGTGAAGGGAATGCTTATGGACCGGTGATCACGATCACCGTCGGCCCGACTTCGACCGAACCGATCAAGCTGATCGTCGACACGCTGGTGGCTCCTCGGAAATTCCCGGAAACCGACCGCGTCAAGTTGGTCGAGATCGACAGTCCGATGCTCTCGGCGTTCCACCATCGACCGATCAAGCATCGCGCGGGAATCATTCTTCCCGAAGGAGATTCCACGCGGAAGAGAGGCACGCTCTACATCATCCCCGGATTTGGCGGTGACCATTTCATGGCGTCGGGAATGGCCAAGGCAGGAGGCCGGCTTGGCTTTGGTAAAGACCTGATTCGCGTTGTGCTTGACCCCGATTGCGGGACGGGCCACCACGTCTTCGCCGACTCGGCGTTCAATGGTCCGCGAGGCAAGGCACTCGTGGAAGAGCTGATCCCCTACATCGAGAAGACCTTCCCCGCGATCGCCGAACCTCGCTACCGACTCGTCAATGGGCATTCCTCAGGAGGATGGAGCAGTCTCTGGCTACAAGTTACCTATCCCGATTTCTTCGGCGGAGTCTGGTCCACAAGTCCTGATCCGATCGACTTCCGCGATTTCCAGAAGATCGACCTGTATTCCAAAGACGTCAACATGTTCCGCGATTCCAAGGGTGAGCGTCGGCCGATCGCTCGCATGGGAACACGTGCCGTGCTCTTTTATGACAAGTTCTCGAAGATGGAAGAAGTGATCGGAGACGGTGGGCAGCTCCATTCGTTTGAGGCCGTTTTCAGTCCGCTGCACAGCGACGGCCGGCCTGCGGAACTCTGGGACAGGAAATCCGGCGCGGTCGACGGGAACGTCGCGAAAGCCTGGGAAGCGTACGACATCCGTCTCGTTCTCGAACGGAACTGGCGGGCGCTCGGTCCCAAGCTCAAAGGCAAGCTTCATGTGATCACAGGAGAACTCGATACGTTTTACCTTGAAGGGGCCGTGAAGCTGCTCAAGGAATCACTCGAAAATCTGGAAAGCGACGCCGTCATCGAGATTGTTCCGGGCCGGGACCATGGTACGGTCCTTGACCTCAAGCTCACTCAGTGGCTTGATCGCGAGATGAACGCCGCCGTGGGATTTCCGACGCTCGAACCTGTCAAAATGCCGTGATCAATCCGCTTCCTTCCGCCCCGACTCAAAAGCTCGGAGTCCACCGTTTTGGAAACTCACGCGACCACGCCAGGCGGCTCCGCTTCCGGCAAACTTCGCGGTGTGATCTTTGACATGGATGGAGTTCTCGTGATGTCCGAGCCGATCCTCGCGCAGGCCGCGGCCTGGATGTTTGCCGATAAAGGGTTTGACGTCCGACACGAAGAGTTTCATCCTTTCATCGGCATGGGTGAAGATCGTTATCTCGGAGGCGTCGCCGAAGCGCGAGGAATCCCGATGGACGCCGAGCGTGATAAAGCACGCACCTATGCGATTTATCTCGAACTGATCAAAGGATCGCTCAAACCGCTTCCCGGCGTCCTGGATTTTGTCGCCGAGTGTCGGCGTCGCGGGTTGAAAATTGCCGTGGCGTCGAGTGCGGACGAGATCAAGGTACGAGGCAACCTGACGGAGATCGGCTTGCCACCGGAGTCATTCAACGTCGTGGTGGACGGGACGATGGTCACGCGAAAGAAGCCTTCGCCCGACATCTTTCTCGAAGCCTGCCGGCGATTGGACCTCCCCGCGAGTGAGTGTCTGGTGATCGAAGACGCGATCGCGGGTATCGCCGCCGCGAAGGCCGCCGGGGCGCGTTGCTTGGCGGTTACAACGTCCTTCCACGCCGAGCAGCTCTCCCTCGCGGACTGGATCGCGTCGGGCTTGGATCATGCTCCGCCTGAAGCCCTGAACTGGTGACGGTTCAGCCCGTGGTCGCTCATTCACGAGGAAATAAAGGAACACCCGATGGCCGTGCTCGATCGTGAGGAATACATCGAGCAAGTCTATTTCTTTCGAGCCTTTCGCGAGCGCTCGCTTGATGGCCAGCCCGCGCAAGACATTCTCGCGAGAGTCGGCGAGGAGCTGCTCTCGACGTCGCGCCTGCCGATGGCCGTGGCGTTCCTGCACACCGAGATCAAGCTCACCGGCCTCATGGGCACGGCCATGAGCCGGCTCGGCCATTATTTCACGCCGTTTCAGACACACGTCATCAGCCAGGCGGAAAGCGATTTGAGCCGCTTTCCCATGGAGTCGGCCCTGCTCGTTCTCGAACGTGAAGCCAAGTACAAAGCCGACAGCCCGAGCTTGCCCGGCCTCTTCGTCTTCCAATTCGAGGCGCTATCGCGAAACCGGCTTGGCTACAACAAAGGGCTCGGCGCGATGGCCGCCGACCCTCACTATCCCGATGATTGGCGTGATTATATCAGCACGCTTCGCGCAAGAATCGGCGATGTCGACTTCGCCGACCTCATCTTTGTGCGCTCGGCTTTCTTTGTCACCGAGCGCAGACGGACACAACCCGATTATGTTCCGAAATACCCCACGCTCTTCGGCGAGAAAGAGGGGAAAATCGCCCGTGCCAATCGTGGTCGCGATCCCCTTTACCTCTTCTCCGCGCTTCAACGTCAGCTCAACTATCCCGAGGTTCCGCGTCCCCGGAGACCCGACGAAGCCGAAGGCCGAATCGCCCTGCTTGAACAACGGGTCGTGACCCTGGAAAACCGTCTCAAGTCGATGGAGAATGAGATCAATAACGACGTTGATCTCTCCCAGTTCGCGGTGAAACCCGAAGACACGGCGGGACCACCTTCGGGGTGGGGAATGTGAAGGAAGGAAGAATCCATCCGCAGATGTCGCAGATAAACACAAATGAAAAAACACAATGACATTTAGGATAAATGATATGAGTTTCAATGATTTGCGTTAATATGCGTCATCTGCGGATGAGCTCTTTTCAGATGACTTTCTTTCTGGACAAATCCTCATGAGATGTCTCGTAGCGTTAATCGTTCTTCTCACTTCCGGCCTCGCTCGCGGAGACGGATTTGAACGCATTGTGATCGATGACAAGTTTCCGGGGGCTTATCAGGTTGAGGTCGCCGACGTCAATGGTGACAAAAAGCTTGATATCATCGCCGTGGGGGGTGGGACGTGTGCCTGGTATGAAAATCCCTCGTGGAAGAAGCGGATCATTACCGATCCGAAGCAGACCCCCGGTGTCATCAGCAGCGCCACGGCCGATATTGATGGCGACGGTAAGGCCGAGGTCGCCATCGCTTACGAGTTTTCGATGAACGAACCGAGCAAGGGGAAACTCCTCGTAGCGACACAAGCGAAGTCAATCGACGGACCCTGGACAGTCACGCCGGTCGCCGATGTCGGGAGTATTCACCGGCTCCGTTGGGGTTACGTGCTCGGAACGCCTCGGCTTAAACCGAAGAGCGTTTCCTTCGATAAGAAGCTCGAACTCGTCGTCGCTCCCCTTTTTGGACCTTCCGCAAAGCCACCTGTTTTTGACCAGGAACCGGCACACATCCTTCTCTTCGACACAGGCTCGGAGCCGAAATCGGGACGTTGGTCCTCAAGGATCATCGGCAACGCACCCGTCCTGCACGCAATCAATGTGCTCGACCTCGAAGGAGACGGCATCAGCTCTGTTCTCGGCGCGAGCAACAACGGAGTGACCCAATCCAAGTTTTCCGGGGTCGTCGCAGGCACCCCGCTGTTCGTCACTCAACCACTCGCCTTGGGTTCGCCCGGAGAAGCCCCGAAGAAGGGGTGCAGTGAAGTCCACGTCGGCAAATTGAAGGATGGAAAACGCTTCCTCGCCACGGTCGAACCCTGGCATGGAACCGACGTCGCCGTTTATCTCGCCGAATCGCTCAAACCGCTCAAATTCGGCGCGCGAAACGTGATCGACACCTCTCTCAAAGAAGGCCACGCTCTCTGGGTCGCCGATGTGGATGGCGACGGCGATGACGAGATCTTCGCCGGTTTCCGGGGTCCAGGAACAAGCGTCGTGATGTTCAATCACGACGGCAAGACCTGGCGAAGAACAGTCGTCGACAACACCATCGCCGCCCAGGACCTTCGCGGCGGCGACCTTGATGCCGACGGCAAGCCGGATATCGTGGCCGTCGGAGGCTCGACGCATAACGTTATCTGGTATCGTTACCAGAAGTGACGTTCGGGCCGATCAAGAAGTTTCGAGGAAGAGTGTCGCGCTTCGTGGAATCAGCGTCGAACTCTGGTTATCCTTATGTCCAAGCGTCTCAGCGGCTTGCCCATGTTCCTCATGACCACCATGCCAAGGAAGCGACCCCGATGTCTCGAACTTTTCGACGTCCGGCCGAGGCGATCTTGTTGGTCTGCCTCGTCGCGCTTTCGACGAATGCCGGGCTGATCCGTGCCCAGTCGCCTCCCCCGGCCAAGCCCCGGACCACCTGGCCCGGAATGACCCGCGAAGGCACGGTTTTGCTTCCCAACGGGTGGTCGTTGAAGCCTGCGGGGAAGCAGTCTCGGCTCGGCGATTTCCCCGTTCAATCGGCCGTCCATCCCAATGAGCCCGTGCTGGCGGTTCTTCATGCCGGTTACGGAGAGCATGAGGTTGTCACGGTCGACATGCGAGACGGCAAAGTCATTGGCCGCGTCGCGATGCCCGAGACGTTCGCGGGGATGGTGTGGTCGAAGGATGGCAAGAAGCTCTACGTGGGCGGTGGCTGGGACGATGTTGTTTACGGTTTCGATCATGCTGTTGGCTTGCTCTCAAACAAGATCACGATCGCGTTTCCCGAACCCCTGAAAGCGGATGGTCATCGCGGAGTCGCCGGGCTCGCGATTTCCGAGGACGGTAAAACCCTCTGGACCGCCAATGTTTTCGGCCACACGCTCGCCCGTATCGATACGACGGGAAGTGGCAAGGTCACAGGTGAATGGCCGCTCGGCAAGGATTCCTTCCCGTTCGGACTCGCCCTTGATGAATCGAGAAACCAGATCTATGTGAGCCTCTGGGGCGAGGCGAAGGTCGGCGTGGTCGACACGAAAACGGGCGATATCAAGGCTCGTTGGAGCAGTGAGGAACATCCCAACGAGATGCTCCTGGCACGCGGGGGCAAGGTGCTTTACGTCGCCAATGCCAATCGAAATTCCGTCTCGGTGTTCGATACCGAGGCAGGCAAGGCCGTGGAGACCATCGGCACCGCGATCGACCCCCGTGCTCCGGCGGGATCGACCCCCAATGCGCTGGCGTTGACTGCCGACGAGAATATCCTCTTCGTGGCCAATGCCAATAACAATAACATCGCCGTTGTGAATGTGAAGGAATTGGGCGCGAGCGCGCCGCTCGGCTTCATTCCGACAGGCTGGTATCCCACCTCGGTGCGCGTTTCGCGGAACGGGCGAACACTTTACGTCACCAACGGCAAAGGGGCCTCTTCCAAGGCAAACCGCGAGGGTCCAAATCCGTTGGCTCGCGGTGGTGGCGACAAGACGCGAGAGTACATCGGGGGCCTCCTTCAGGGGACGCTCTCGATCCTTCCATTGCCCGGCCCAAAGGAAATGGCGGGATACTCCAAGACCGTTTACGACTGCTGCCCGATCAAGGCCGTCGATCCCCTTGCGGTGAATGGACCCGCACCCGAGCCGGGTAACCCGATCCCCGCGAAGGTTGGCGACCCCTCGCCGATCACGCATTGCATCTACATCATCAAGGAAAACCGAACCTACGATCAGGTCTTCGGCGACATCCCCAGCGGAAACGGTGAGCCATCGCTGTGTCTCTTTCCCGAGGCGGTGACGCCGAACCATCATGCGTTGGTGCGTGAATTTGTCCTTCTCGACAACTTCTATGTCGATGGCGAGGTGAGCGCTGACGGCCACGAGTGGACCATGGGTGCCTATGCGAGTGATTACGTCGAGCGAACTTGGCCCTTGAGTTATCGAGGCGACCGCCGTGTCCCTTATCCCGCCGAAGGAGCCCTGGCGATCGCGCGGCCCGCGGGCGGCTATCTCTGGGACCGCGCTGCGGAGAAGAATGTCAGCTATCGCAGCTATGGCGAGTTTATCGCCAACGGCAAGACGCCTGACGACCCGGCCACGACCAAGGTTAAAACCTTGATCGGCCACTTCGACCCCAAGTTTCGAAGCTATGACCTCAAATATCCCGACGTGAAACGCGCCGATCGGTTCCTCGAAGAACTTGCGGGCTTCGAGCGGAGTGGAGCGATGCCGCGATTGATTGTCATGCGACTTCCGAATGACCATACAGCCGGAACTTCACCTGGCTCGCCCACGGTTACGGCGTTTTTGGCCGATAACGACCTCGCGCTTGGAAGAGTGGTCGAAGGCTTGAGCAAGAGCCGGTTCTGGAAATCTTTGGCGATCTTCGTGGTTGAAGACGACGCCCAGAATGGCTCGGACCATGTCGATGCGCACCGGACCGTGGCCCTCGCGATCAGTCCGTATATCAAGCGAGGCGCAGTGGATTCGACGATGTACAGCACCTCGTCAATGTTGCGGACGATGGAGTTGATTCTGGGTCTGGAACCGATGAGCCAGTTTGATGCCGCCGCGAGGCCGATGGCCAATGCCTTCACCGAAAAATCCAACCTTACCCCCTATCGTTGCCGACCTGCCGGGACCGATCTCGACGCCAAGAACACCGCCACCGCCTGGGGCGCGGAGGTGTCTAAAAAGCTCAACCTGGAAACCGAGGATAAGGCCGATGACCTCGTCTTCAACGAGATTATCTGGAAGGCCGTGAAGGGAGCGAAATCTCCCATGCCACCGCCCGTCCGGGCCGCCTTTGTCTTGCCGCATCCCAAGTCGGGAGAGCGCGACGATGATGACGATTGAGTGATCGCGATTTGACGGTCCGCTGCTCACGCCTACACTATTCGTCGAGTGAGAGAGTTTCGCATGGAGCCGACCGATGATCGCGCACGAGAGAGTTGAACGGGGTCAGGTCGCTGTTTTGCTCATCGCTCACGGCAGTCGTCACCCACCTGCCAATGACGACCTGCATCAACTCGCGGCTCGATTTGCCGAGAAGGCAACCTATCCGATTGTGGAGGCCTGCTTTCTCGAACTTGCCGAGCCCAACATCGCCAAGGGGGGGGATCGTTGCGTGGAGCGAGGGGCGGGAGTCATTTTGATGATCCCTTACTTCCTTTCCGCAGGCGTTCACATGCTGCGCGATCTGACGGCTGAACGGGATGCGCTGATTTTACGGCATCCCGGAGTTGAAGTTCGACTCGGAACGACGCTCGGCCCTCACCCGTTACTGGCGGAGATTGTCGCGGACCGTGTTCGCGAGGTCGAGACGGTTGAAAGATCTCCGGAATTCGCCCCATCCGCCGAGATGGCAAAACGTTACGCCCCTCTGGATGCCTCTCATTCCTGATGACCGGACCAGACGGCGAACCGGATTGACACGATTCTTTCGAGAAGCTAGCGTGCGGCGTCCGATCTCTCCAAAGGAATCCGGAGAGCTGTCCAATCGCCGTTCAGGCGTCAAAGGAGTGACCGCCGTGAGCCGTTCGACCGAACCTATCTCCGTGCCTGCCCTTGACTTGAAGGCGCAATACGCATCGATCCGTGCTGAGATCGAGCCCGTCGTCAGGGACGTTCTCGAGAGCCAATATTTCATCCTTGGCCCGGAAGTCAGCGGTTTCGAGGCAGAGGTCGCGGCGTATTGCGGCAACAAACATGGGATCGGCTGCGCGTCCGGCTCCGACGCCCTCCTCCTCCCGTTGATGGCGATGGGAGTCGGCCCGGGTGACGAGGTGATCACGTCTCCCTATACGTTTTTCGCCACGGGTGGCGCGATCTGGCGGACCGGTGCCCGAGCGGTCTTCGTCGACATCGACCCGGAAACGTATAATATCGACCCGGCCCGCGTCGCCGAGGCGATCACAAAGCGAACCAAGGTGATCGTCCCGGTCCACCTCTACGGCCAGACCGCCGACATGGACGCGATCAACAGCCTGGCGAAAGCCCACGGCCTTGCCGTTCTCGAAGACGCCGCGCAAGCCATCGGGGCGGCATATAAAGGGCGGCGGACGGGTACGCTGGGCGACGCGGCGGCTTTCAGCTTTTATCCGTCAAAGAACCTGGGCGGATTCGGCGACGGCGGGTTGGTCACAACCGACCACCCGGCGCTCGCCAAAGCGGTCTCCCGACTCCGAGTACACGGCATGGAACCGAAGTACCATCACCACGAGGTCGGCTTTAACTCGCGTCTCGATGCGTTTCAAGCCGCGATTCTTCGCGTCAAGCTTCGCCATCTCGATGACTGGACCGAAGCCCGACGTGCCGCCGCTCGACGTTATCAGACGATCTTCGAAGAGTGCGGACTGACCGATACCGTTGTCCTTCCCATCGAGCGGGAAGACTATCATCATGTTTACAATCAGTACGTGATCCGGGTCGATGGCGCACTCCGCGACCCGTTGCGTTCGCATCTTTCCTTGAAGCGGGTGGGGACCGAAATCTATTATCCGATCCCGCTCCATTTGCAGACCTGCTTCGCTCCACTGGGGTATCGGGTGGGCGATTTCCCGGCTTCCGAGGCCGCCGCGAGTGAAACCGTCGCGCTGCCGATGTACCCCGAGTTGACCGAGAACTCCCAGCGCTACGTCGTGGAAGCGATCGCGCAGTTCCTCCTCGAAGAAGCCAGGAAGCCCACGCGCGGCGAACTCGCCGCGTGATGACCGAAGGATTCGAACGGCTCATTGAGGAATCCGGCATGAGCCCTAGGGAATCGTGTATGATCACCAACGTGGAGTTCCGCGGCCAGAGGGCGAAAGGTTGCCCATCCAGACAAAATTCAACGAGCCGAAGTACCTTCTTGACGCGGACAAATCGTTGCATTATGGTGATCGGGTCAGACTTTGAGATAAAATCCACGCCGAGTTCTCATCTCCTCTTCATGAATCGTCTCGCTGTTTGAGTATCGTTGACCGGAGTGTGGCATACTCACCACAGGATACAAAAAATCGACTCGTTCGTAAATCGTTCATTGCATTGGTCTGAGAGTGTGAATCACCCGCTCACGGGAGATTCGATCGACTCGTCCATTCCGTTCGAAAAAAAAGCGGTCCGCCTTCTTTGATTGAGACCCGTGTTCATCGGGTTTGCTCGTTCTTTTAGATTCCTTCGCGGCTCCGTTCTGGACAGGGATATTCATTTCCCGCGTATTCCTCCATTCCTCGGAGAATTTCATGAAGCTACGATCCCTCCTAGGACTTGCTCGAGCGGCCGGTTCCTGACCGATCGAGCGGCTCGATCTTGACCGTGACGATCGCGGTCGGATAGAGCCCGGCGACGAACTGAAACGCGGCACGCTCGCTGTTTAAGTCCCCGTGAACATAGCTGATTCTCATCACATCAAGGGCTAACATCGTGTCATTGATCCCCACATTCCGATCCTCCCGTCGCGTCTTTGTCGGCCTCGTCGCGGTGGGCCTGTCACCCCTGGCTTCGATCAGCCCGTTCGGCTGTGGCGGCGAGGCTGGCGATACCGTCGGCCGTGGTTCGGTCTCCGTGCCAAGGGCGGGAGCCGGCGTGGTTGATACTAATAAAGGCGAATCGAAGCCGGCTTCCAAGGCGGCTGGCAAATCCGCGCGTAAAGTGAGTGATTGATCTCGGGGTGCCGTCCGTTCGCTCGGCACCCTATTTCGTTGTCCTTCTCGTTATCACGGCTCGTTCCATCCTAAGGTGTCTTTTTTGATCCGGATAGGAGTGTTCCATGCCCCAGCGTCGCGTCGACATCCGCCAGGGTTTCACGCTGATTGAACTCTTGGTTGTCATCGCCATCATCGCGGTCTTGATTGCGCTGCTTTTGCCCGCCGTACAAGCGGCTCGCGAGGCTGCGAGACGGGCTCAGTGTACTAACAACCTGAAGCAGTTGGGCCTGGCCATGGCCAACTACGAGAGCAGCAACGGGTCGCTCCCGATGGCATTCTTCTACCAATGGTATCCGCCGGGCGCGCCCAACGGGGTCACCGCCGCCGATGGTTACGGTCCCATGGTCGCGCTCCTGCAATATTACGAGCAGGGTGCCATTTTCTCCGCGCTGAACACGAGCCTGGGAATGTTCTGTGACCAGAACGCGACGGTCAGCGCGGCCGCGGTGGGCACGCTCTGGTGCCCCAGCGACGGTTCCATCAATGGTGCCCAGAACACTTACAACCC
>JAYVYS010000818.1:0-3770 GCA_043784005.1 Isosphaeraceae bacterium | reverse complement strand
GCATTCCCACGGAGACCGTGGGAACGAGTGAACAATCGTTTAAAACCTGGGGAGATTTTCCTACGAAACTCGCGACGACCGGCCGCCTGAATCGTTGCTTGCTCACGCTCGCATCGACTTTTGTCATCTTATTGATCTCGGTCGTGCGGGCACAAGTCCCCGAAGGTGTATCATTCGGTTCGAGAGTCGGTGCATCATACGTTTCGGGAGTACAGGCTGTTATCGATTCATCCGTCGATCGTGTGACGGGGTTCATGCGTCGGGAAGCCTTGGCCCGGACAATTGAGCATGAGAGGATGTTCGCGGCGATCGACGCGATTGGCCAGGAAAAACGCCCCGCTGTCGCGAAAGGGCGGGAGAAAGTCGCGGACAAAAAGATCGAAGATCTGATCAGAGCGCGCCGGCCGGTCAAGGCGCAGGCCAAACCGATCCTGGACGGGGTGATGGTCAAGGGCGCCGCCGTCGGGGCCCGAGCCCTGGTGCCTGCCCAAGCGATCCAGATGCAGGCGAACCAGAACGCCGCGATGATCCAGCAATGGACGACCCAGATGCGGCCGCTCCTCAAGATGGAGTACCAGTTCATTCGAAGTGTTTGCGAGCCCACCAAAGATCAGCGCAAGTCGATCGCCCATGCCGGCGAGATCGCGCTCCGCGAAGGGGCCGCAAAATACACCGACTGGCAATTTGGCCGCAACCGCGTGATCGCAAACGGCGTCATGCCGGTCGCCCCCGATCCTCGCAAGATCATCCAAGACGGCCTCCTCGCCGCCGTGAAAGTCAACCTTTCCAACGAACTCTTCGAGCGCTATCGGAAGGAAATCGAGGAACGCCAGGAAGAGAGCAAACGGACCGCCATCCAGGCCCTCGTGACGAAACTTGACGCTCACCTCGTCTTTTCCGCCGATCAGCGCGAAAAGGTCGCCGAGGCGCTCGCACAAAAGTGGGACAACGGCTGGAACTCGCAACAGGCCTACTTTAACCTCGAATATCCCTACTTTCCTATGATCCCCGACCAGGGGATGATCCCCCTTCTCACCGAAGCTCAGAAGAAGGTTTGGACCGGAACGCAAAAGGTGAACATCAACTCCGGCCTTAATTTCCAACAACTTGACAACGGCCCGCTCGACGATGAGTTTCCCGACGAAGTGATTCCCATCGAGGTGAAACCCGAGCCGAATGCGATACAGCCGCCGGCGCAGCCGCAATTGAAGATGGCACCAAGACTGGAAATGAAGAAAACATTCCATTGAGGGTGTCGAAATGACCTTCACGCACCGCGCTTTGAAACACCTTCCGGTACTCGCCGCGCTCCTGGCGGTCGTCACCGTCGGGCAGAACGCATATGCCCAGGACCTCCTGAATGAGGATGTTGAAGAAGCCGTGGTGGCCCCCCAACAGCAGTTCATGATCGGGGAAGAGAATTTCAACGCCTGGGTCTTTGGCAATGCCCGCGACCCGAACACCGCGAAATCCAAGCTCGAGACTCAGTTCAAGCTTCAGGTCGACGAGATCGGTCGCGTCGCCAAGCTTTCCGATGGGCAGAAGAAAAAACTCGAACTCGCGGCTCGGGGCGACATGAAAAGGTTCTTTGATCTTGTCGAGGACAAGCGAAGGAGTTTTCAACTCGTCAAGAACGATCAAAATAAGTTCAATGAGTTCTACCAGGAACTCCGTCCATTACAGACGAAGATCAACGCCGGTCTTTTTGACGACGACTCCTTCTACGCCAAGACCGTGAAGCGAACGCTCGACCCCGATCAGAACTTGTCGTATGACCAGGTCGTTCGCGAGCGACAGCTTTACCGTTACCGGACCCAGGTTAACCTGGTTATCACCAACCTCGATAACGCGGTCGGCTTCCGCGCGGAGCAGCGTCGGCAAATCACGAAGATCATCTTGGAGCAAACCAGACCTCCCAAAAAAAGCGGTCAATATGATAACTATGTGATTCTCTACCAGCTCTCAAAGCTTCCCGAAGCGCGCCTGAAACCGTTCTTCAAGGAACCGCAGTGGCTGACGTTCAAGCGTCAACTCGACAACGCCCAGAGGCTCGAACAGTTTCTCAAGACTCAGGGCATCCTCCCCGACGAATTCCCAGATGGTCCTAAGGCCTTCGCGGCTGATTCTAAAGCGAAAATCAACTGAATAGGGCCGGAATTTCAAGCACGCGCCAAGGATGCTTTCATGATTAACATGAAGAATTGTTCTATGTGCGGTTTCCTAAATTTGTCAACATGTGGTCAATTTGTGATGATTGGTTTTCTCACGACGTTGTTCGTTTTCGTTTCGACAATCAAGGCGAGCGCCCAACTTCCCACGATGCGAATCGGTGAAGTGATTCCGCGCGACGTTCGCGAGATGTACGATCGCGGCCTTCAATATCTTGCCACGACCCAAACCGAGAAGGGCGATTGGGCAAGCTCCGGTGGCGAAGCCGGTCCAGGAACGACGGGCCTGGTCTTGATGGCGCTTTTGGCCTCTGGTGAAGACCCTAACTTCGGGCCTTACAGCAACCACGTCCGCAAGGCGCTCCGTAGCCTCATCCAGGAACAAGACGCCTCAACCGGCTTCCTGGGGCAGAGCATGTACCACCATGGATTCGGGATGCTCGGTCTGGCAGAGGCGTATGGCGCGGTTGATGAGCGAAACCTTTGGCCCGACAAGGACAAAAAAGCTCAGCGCTCGATCGGTCAGGCGCTCGAACTGGCGGTTCGCGCAGCCCTGACATCGCAAAAGAGCAACCCGCTCGGCGCATGGCGGTACTCTCCCAACGCGACCGACGCCGATACTTCGGTCAGCGGGGCCGTGCTCGTCGGCCTGCTCGCCGCGCGTAACGCGGGCATTGAGGTTCCAGACGCCGCGATTGACCGCGCCGTGGCCTACTTCAAGTCAATGACCTCCGGTAACGGTTTCGTCGCCTACGCGGGTGGGATGGGGGGCTTTGGCGAATCCCTGGCAAGGTCGTCGATCGGTTGCCTCGTTTTCGCGGTCGCCCGGAGGAAGGATCTTCCTGAATTCAAGTCGACGCTTGCTCATGTCAAGGAGCGTCTTGATCAGCCCGCCCAAGGATATCCCGAATACGGGCGCTATTATCAGGCGCAGGCCCTTTTTCAAGGGGATACCGCGGCCTGGGAAAAGTGGAACACGCTGACGATCCGAACGTTAAAACAAGGGCAACAGCCCGACGGCAGCTTCCGGGGTCAGTGGGGGCCGGCGTTCAGCACGGCGATGTCGATGCTTGCCGTGGCGCTCAATTACCGATTTCTTCCCATCTACGAACGATAGGGCGTTGGACGCATGATTCACCACCGTCCGGGCGTGATGTGTCGAGTTCTTGCCTTCGGCATCACTGCGACGCCGCTTCTCATTGCCTCGTTCGCGAGCGCCGCGGACGCACCGCCGGGGCAGCCTCAGCTTTCCGTCATCCATTTATCCAATGGTGGATACATGACGGGTTCGCTGCGCGATTCGAATCAGTCTGGAATCTTGCGGTGGCAAAACGCCGCGTTCACGGCGCCCTTTGATTTTGAAGTCGACAAGATCAACTCGGTCGTCGAGCCACCGCCGGCGCAGCCTTCCAAGCCGGTCGGAGAATTCCGATTCGAACTTGCGGGTGGCGATGTTGTTTTCGGAAACCTCATTGATCTTGATGACAAGGTCGCGACGCTTGATCTCCCTCGTTTCGGCCTCCTCAAGATCAAGCGTGCGGGACTGCTTCGGATGGACCGCTGGCGCGAGAATGCGGACCTGATCTATCTGGGACCGAACGG
>JAYVYS010000817.1:0-6014 GCA_043784005.1 Isosphaeraceae bacterium | reverse complement strand
GACTTCCGTCCGTCGCCACATCGAACGCGCGAACGTGGTACTTCGCCGTGTCGCAGACGTAGAGCGTCTTCCCATCAGGAGAGAACGCCAGACCATTGGGCTTTTCGAAGTCGTCGGCGAGCAAGCGTAATGAACCATCGAGCCTGACGGCGTAAATTCCCTGGAACGCCAGAGGCCGGTCCGGTGGTGCCCCATAGGGCGGATCGGTGAAATAGAGGGTTCCCTCGGCGCTTGCCACGATGTCGTTCGGGCTGTTCAGTCGATTGCCCTCGAAAGATTCGACAAGCGTGCTGACGTCGTACCCCTCGGCGGACATTCGCGAAACGCGACGGCCGTTTTGCTCGCAGAAGACGATCGAGCCATCCGACGCGAACGTCTGGCCGTTGGCCGCGCCGGTGTTTTCGCGAACAACGCCGACCTTACCGTCGCGACCGACTCGGTACGTTCGCTCGGCCTTGATGTCCTGGAAGAGCAGGGCGTCGTCCGCCGGAAGCCAGAGCGGTCCCTCGGTGAACTGGAAGCCATCACAAACCTTCTCCAGCGACGAGTCGGATGGAATCAGCGCCCAGAGGCCAGCATCTCGCAGGATGGTCAGCATGAGAATTTTCCCGAGGAGTTGAGGTCACGATCGCCATGTTACCGATTCCTAGGATTTTGGTGGCGTTTCCGAAACGGCATCGCGGGGGTATAACAAGACTCCGCGCCGAGGATTGGTCAATGAAGGAGTTTCAGTCATGGGTGACCCCCCCCCGCAAGTGCCCTACAGCGTCCCCCCCGGCGTGGAGATGGTCCGGAACTGGATCGCGAAGCTTCCGGAAAGGACGGGCCGGTCGCTCGAAGAATGGATCGAGCACATTAAGGCCGAGGGACCTGATACCGAAGCATCGCGTCGCGAGTGGCTCAAGACGGAACATGGGTTCGGAACGAATAACGCATTGTGGCTCGCCCAGCGTTGCGATGGAAAAGGGATCGAGGACGAAGACGACTCGTCGTATCTCGTGGCCGCATCCGAGTGGGTCGAGACGATGTTCGCCGCCAAAAAGACCTTCCTGCGGCCGATCTACGAGTCGCTTCTCTCGCTCGGCCTCTCCCTGGGCGAAGACGTGAAAGTGTGCCCCTGCAAAACGATCGTGCCTCTCTATCGCAAACACGTTTTCGCACAGCTTAAGGCAACCACCAACACCCGCCTCGACCTCGGCCTGGCGCTCCGCGACCTTCCCGCGACCACTCGACTCATCGACACCGGGGGCCTTCTCAAAAAAGACCGGATCACCCATCGAATCGCACTCAAGACCGTCGACGAAATCGACGACGAGGTCAAGCATTGGCTCCTCATGGCCTACGACCTTGATGCATGAGCGAGAGTCCCCATGCCCAGCTTTCGAATCGACGACCTGAACGACCCTCGCGTGGCCATCTACCGCCATCTCAAGGACACCAATCAAACGCGATACTCGGGTCAGTTCGTTGTCGAAGGCGAGAAACTTTTCGACCGGCTCCTGACCAGCCGATTCCCCGTCGCCTCCGTCGTGGCGACGGATCAGCTTCAAGCGGAGATCGCCCCGCGCGTTCCCGAAGGTGTTCCCCTTTACGTCATTCCTGGCGAGCGAATCGGCGAGCTGGTCGGCTACAACTTCCACCGAGGTATCCTCGCGGCCGGAGTTCGTAGGCCCTGGCCAATGATCGACGCGCTTACACATGATGAAAATGCGACGTTCATCGTATGTCCGAGGATCGACAACCCGGAAAACCTGGGCGCGATCGCTCGGCTCGCGGATGTCTTTGGAGTGGATGCGATCCTCGCCGGGCCGCGATGTCCCGACCCGCTCTCCCGGAGAGTCTTGCGGGTTTCGATGGGCTCGGCCCTGGCCATTCCGATCATGATCGCGGAAGACCTGCCGGCCGAGATCGTTCACCTTCAAGAGTCCCTTGGATTCCGCACCTTGGCCACGGTTGTCGATCCCGACGCTTTGCCGTTGGAGGCTTATCGTCGTCCGAAGCGCCTCGCTCTCTTTCTCGGAAGCGAAGGGCATGGACTCGAGCCCGAATGGCTCGAACGTTGTGAGACGATTTTGACCATTCCGATGCGACGCGGTGCGGAATCATTAAACGTGGCGGTGGCCGCCGGCATCCTGCTTTACCACCTCACGCGCACTTAACCTACGTCACTCGACTTGCGGAATCTCCCCGACCCGCTCGACTGGAGACCCCACATGGAATCTTCACGAGATTGTCATGGTCAGACAATGGGACAGCCGACACAATGAAAACACACCTCGGAATTTGGTTGACAAACGAATAGTGTCCGTCCAAGATGCGTCGTCGTCTGACCGAATCAAGGAACCGAACGGGACATCAAACGATGAACACATCCGAGCGCATGAAGCCCAAGGAAACAATCGACCCCGAGATCGAACATGCCGTTCGAGATTGGACACCGCGAACAGGTTTGGGATCGCGCCCCGATGTCGCGATGGAGCCGCGTTCGGATGGGCTTCGCGTGAAGCTCACCTATCTGGGCGTCGAGACCGGTGTGCTCTTCGCCTGGGACGTGCCGATCGCCAAGAGTTCGGTGCAAGGGACGCTCGACCGCCTCTTCGAAGTCCTCTCATGGCGGGTGGTCAGCCCACCAGTCCGCGCGAACTGATGGACGCCATTCCCTTCGATCTCAATCTTCAATTCTTGAGGGCCATCGTCGAGAAACGCGCGGCCTTCGGCCCGTTTTGGCATCGCCGCGCCATCCCCGGACGGTCGGCGACGATCCCGGGCATGGACTTTATCCGCATCGTTGCGGGTCGTCCGTAGGTATGCCAACCGCCGATGGCGAGCGCTCCGGAGAGCGCTACGGCAGCGATCGCTGAAATCTACTCAAAACCGCATCGCAGTGGTAAATTGCGTGATTCCGATAAGAATCGAATTTCGGCACCCGATTCGCAGCTTTAGGCTCAAATGAAGGTCTATCTCCTGAAAATCGAGCCCGATGGCCGTCGACTCTTTTACACCGATCCGCTTGTGGACGATGGTTCCCAGCCGCCGCCCCAACACACGGGTCTTCGCGGTTGGCTGGAAGTTAAATTTCGGAAGTTCAAGACCGGCTGGCAAGACTCGGAGAGCCGCGCGGTTCGATTCATGAGAGCGGTCTGGGACTGGCTTCAAAAGCACACCCATCCTGACGAGCACTTGCTGGTGCAACTGCGGGCGAGCCCGACGATTGACGTTCATCACCCCGCGAGCATGACCTCGGTTGAGGTCCTCGCGGCATGGTCGGCGTTTCTTAGAAAGGGGCGGAAGAGGCATTGGCCCTGGTTTCTCATCAATCTGATCGTCTCTCCACTGACCGTTCTGCTCGCCCCGATCCCCGGTCCGAACCTGATCGGCTACTGGATCGCTTACCGCGCCGTCCACCACTGGCTGATTCTGTTGGGGTTGGGTCATGCGCGTAGGGGGCGGATTAAAATTCATCTGAAGCCCGAAGCGGCACTTGATCGCCCGATCAACATCACGTCTAACGATGCGATACCGGTGTCTGACACTCAGGCGCTTGACGAATTTTTAACACGCCACGGCGCGCGGACATCTTAAATTCACGCGATTTGTCTTCCTCGTCGCGCTGGTGTAACATCGCGGAGGCGGTGTGGGCGGTTCCGGCGGGATTGGAGATGGGAGGAACGGACTGGCGGATGCGACTCATCAGCTACAACATTCACAAAGGGATCGGCGGTCGCGACCGGCGTTATCGCCTTGAACGCATTATCAGCGTGATCTCGCATGAGAACCCTGATCTCATCTGCCTTCAAGAAGTCGATAGGCACGTTCGTCGCACCCGCCATCACGATCAGCCAAAGATGCTCGCCGAGGCTTTGAACGCGGTCGGAACCCTTTTTCAACTCAACGTCCACCTCAAGGAAGGCGGCTACGGCAACTTGATCCTCTCGCGCTGGCCGTTGACGCGAACGCACCAGATCTCACTTCGTATGGATCAGCGCAAACCGCGAGGGGCGCAACTCGCGGTGGTTGAAACGCCCGAGGGGCCGCTTCATCTGGTCAACTGGCATCTCGGTCTTGCCGAGCAAGAACGGCACTGGCAGGTCGCCCATCTTCTCGAACATCCTCTCTTTCGAGAGTCGACGACCCACCCAACCTTGATCGCGGGTGATTTCAACGACTGGCGCAACACGCTGGCCCATGGCCCATTCGCGCGCCATTCGTTTCACCAGGTCACAGCGCCACGTTCGCGGTTCCGGTCGTTCCCGGCCAACTGGGCCGTCCTTTCGCTGGACAAGGCGTTTGCCAGGGGGCTGCTGAACGTGTCCCACGCGCGGATCGTTCACTCTTCTCTCACGCGACAGGCGTCTGACCATCTTCCTCTTGTGGTCGACTTCCACCTAGGAAACAGGCCTGGTCAGCACGAATAAGGACGGTCGCCAAGGATCACCCTGGTTGAGAAACGACCACGGCCCCCGACATCTCAATGAGACGCCGGGGGCCGCGAATGGTTGTGTGAATTGACCGAGGGGTTTTTCGCCAATCGTGGAGCAGTTGCTCTACCTGCCTCATCTTCCGCCGCCTCGCCTCGCACCCATCATGCCACCGTACCCCCCCCCGCTTCCGCCCATCATCCCACCATAGCCCCCGCCTCCCATACCGCCAGTGGAACTTTCACGCGCCTTGCCGGATTCTTCAAGCTCGCGCTTGTAGTTATCCGCGATATCCTTGCGGACCGGATCGGAGTAGTCGAAGGCCTGGTTGCGGATCATGACGCTACCGTCGGGACGGAGCATCAATGAAAGCGCGGGAACGTCGAGGGGAGCGCCGTTGGCTCCCACTCCGGAGATCGGTTGAGGACCGCCGGTCGAGTCGATGACGATTTGACGACTGTTATAGTCGACAAGCTGGCTCGACGCCGGCTTCCCATCGGAATTTGGGATCTGGGTCGTCACGGCGTTGCCGATGATCTGGCCAGGGCCTGCGTCAAAGAATCGTACCACGGTCACGCCATTGGCGGGATTCCAGCGTGCCACCTGGAAGTTGACCAGGTCGGGACGCGCCTTCGCGCCTTGGCCGGTCTTGGTTTTCGCCATCGCATACGCCGCGACATCCGGGGGCATGGTGACGGCCTCGCTCGGTTCACTCCATGGACCGTTAAGTTCGAGATCGGCGGTGTTGGTACCCGGACTGACCTTGTCATTGTTGTAATTCGGGTTGAAAACAACGATGCGGACTTGGAATCGGTAAGTGGAATCAGGTTCAACCGTGAAGTCGAGCGACCGGACCATGATGGTCTCGGATTCGGTTTTCTGGAAATCTTGATTCTCCTCGCCGCCGCCCATGCCACCGCCACTTCCGCCCATGCCACCGCTCATCGCGCCATATCCGCCCCCCATCATACCGCCTCTCATTCCACCTCCACCCATGCCGGGCATTCCACCTCCACCCATGCCGGGCATTCCACTTCCACCCATGCCGGGCATTCCACTGCCACCCATGCCAGGCATTCCACCGCCCCCCATGCCGGACATCATTCCGGCTCCCGCGCCACCGGCCACGGGGGCCTTGTTCGCGTCGAGCTTTTCCTGGGGGACCAGGCTGCCAACATGTACACCTTGCCAGAGGCCCGCCTTGAGGAACGGCAGAGGGTCAACGAGGGAACCGATTCGGACGTTCTCAGGCGTCAGCTCTTCCTCTTCTTCGGGGAGATTGAAGACAATCGAACGGTTCTTCGCGAGGTCGACGGGTTCGAAGTCTGACCAGGTGCCATCGGATTGAAGGGCCTGCCGCCGAACGTCCAGGTGAGAATAGTTGGGAGCGGCCGTGGAATACTTCAAGGCGTTGGCCCAGTTTTCCTTCATCTTCTTGTGGTTGATCGTGCCGGTGATCGACACCCAGCGATACCCCTTCTCGAATTCCTTCGATGGCTTTTCGGGCTCGTCAGCACCTCCGGCACCCTTCTCGGCATCCTTACCCTTCTCGGCGTCCGGCTTCGTCTTGCCGGCGAGCTGAGCCTGGAGTTGCGT
>JAYVYS010000816.1:0-9360 GCA_043784005.1 Isosphaeraceae bacterium | reverse complement strand
CGAGCGCAATCGAGCCGTCGGCAAGTCCTTCTTCATCAGACTTTTCGGGAATCTCGCGGTCGGACGCGGCGGTGACACAGGCAATGATGCCGGAGTCGTCCGGCGGGATGACCTGGCCTCCCGTCGCGGAGTAGCATTTGAAGCCATTGTCCGACGGAGCATTGTGTGAGGCCGTGATCATGATCCCGGCATCACATTTCAGGTAGCGTACCGCGAAAGAGAGCAGGGGGGTGGAACGGGGCTCGGGAAAGAGGAAGACTTTGAACCCGGCCGCAGCCAAAACCCCGGCGCAAAGCGAAGCGAACTCCGGCGACTGATGCCTCGTGTCGCGAGCGATCACGCAAGAGCGATGAGCCTCCGCCCCTTTATTGGCGGTCACGTAGTCGGCGAGACCTCGCGCGCTCTCGGCGATGGTCCGATGGTTCAGGACGTTCGTGCCGACGGGATATCGCTTTCCACGACGCCCACCGGTGCCGAATTCAAGAATCGCGTAGAACGCATCGTCAAGGGCTTGCCAGCGTCCGGCCTCAATGTCCTGGATGAGCCGATCGCGGTATCGCGCGAACGGGGGTTCGGTGAGCCAGCGTTGGATGTTGGCAATCGCCGCCGCCGAGATGAGATTTGCAGCTTCGGCCTTTTTTAACGCGGTAAGTGCATCGTCGGCCGTCAGCATCGCAGGCGATCTCCGATCTTGGACGAGGTCGAATCCAGGAGAGGGCCCGGCTTTCCCTGACGACGCGTCGCGTCCAGAAACTCATGCAATCGCCGGACCAAAGGGGCCACGAATCTCTCCGGCACCAGTGAACAGGCTATCCCGATCCGCGATCGTTCGCAAGACCTCGAAGTGATGCTCGACCAGAACGAACGACGCCCCGATCAGCTTCCGTTCGAAGCTCGATCGCTCCCGCCTCTTTTTAATCAGACTCTCCTTAAGTCGTGTGAGAGACGAAACTTTAGAAAAAATAATTTTCGATCCAAAATTGAAAATAACGCCTCTTTGTAAGTTCGCCTTGACAGCGATTCCAACTGACAAACCGAAACAAGAACGTGACCCATGCAACTGGAAAAGTCACCTTTTACTCGTCACATATCCGAACCTGAATTTATCAAAAAGGTTACGACGAATTTCGATCGTTATTCGACCTCTTTTTATCGACTGGCACGAGGCTTGCTTTTACTTACGCCGCCTCGCCGACGATAACATCCTTCCTCTGGAAGATTTCTTCAAGTCGCGCCTGGCCCCACACGCGATCTCTTTCACGATGTGAGTGAGATGGTCGCCTTCGAGCTGGAACGCCCTTCGGGGGCGATAACCGATACACGGAGGTCTTTGATGAGCCGCCGCCCCAATGCCAAGCCTGTCTTTCAACTGGAAACCCTTGAGTCTCGTAAGCTGCTCACCACCGGGGGTCCCTCCGTCGAAGCCGGCTACATGCTTGAGTTGATCAACGAGGTTCGCACCAATCCGCAGGCGGCGGCTGTACGTTTCACCTCGAATCTTGACGCTAATGTTCAGGCGACCATCAGCTACTTCAACGTCGATATCCAGCAGGTTCGCAACGATATCGCCTCGGCCACTCCCCGTCAGCCGCTCGCTTGGAGTGACCAGCTCGCCGCCGCCGCGACCTGGCAGAGCCAGGACCAGGCGAATACGGGAGTGCAGTCGCACACCGGCTCAGACGGGTCGAATTCCTCACAGCGGGCCGCTCGAAACGGTTATCAGAGCGCAACGGCACAAGGCGAAAACGCCTACGCCTATTCGCAGTCGGTCGACCACGCGATGGAGGCTTTCCTGATCGACTGGGGAGTTCAGTCGCTCGGCCACCGCAACAACCTGCTTCAGCCCAACGCCAACGACCAAACTTCTTATGGAGAGGTTGGCATTGGCATCGCGGACACCAACCGACCCGGGTTCGGACCGAAGGTCATCACACAGGATTTCGCCTCACGCTCCGACTATAAGTCCCAACTGCTCGGTGTGATCTTCAACGACAATAATCACGACGGTTCGTTCAACATGGGCGAGGGTCAGGGTAACGTCCAGATTGACGCGACGAACCTCGCCACCGGTCAGACCCAGTCGGTTCAATCGTGGGACAACGGTGGATACCAGCTTCCTCTGGACCCCGGGCAATACAAGGTCGTGGCCCACGTCGGAGACCGGATCTTCCGAACCGACTATATCAGCATGGGCACGCAGAACATGAAAGTGGATTACAATCTGAACCAGCCGTGGCAGGTCGTGTCCACCCCGGTTCAGCCGGTCGCGGTGACGGCTCCGGTGGTCGTCGCACCTCAGCCGCAGGTTCAGATGCAAACCCTGGCCCCGGTGAATACCAGCGTCGTCGCGAACAGCTTCGCCGCGTTCAAAGCCCCCAAGCCCAAGAGTGACTCCTGGTTCTCTTGGGGTTCCTGGAAAAGCCGGGGTTGATCAGGGCTTCGTCAAAAAGAGAAGTTAAGGTGGAATCGAACGGCCCGCCCTCGGAAACAATCCGGGGGCGGGTTGTTTTTTTGATGAGTCACTGACGAAGTTCGGGCGAGATGCTCGATCAACGCCGGAAGGCTCTCGACAGACTGTCGCTCAGCCCTGAGGTTGTCGGGGCAGGGGGGGTGCTTTTCGCGACGTTTGCCGACCGCGAATCTTCTAGCCCGCGAGCGACTAACGCGTTCGAGCGCTCTTCGGCATTTCCGAGAGGCGCAGTATGGCCTCGACGGATTGCCCGAAGTCCTCAATGGTGACGGTTGGGGCCTGGTTCCGAAACGCGGCCAAGCTGACCCATCGATTTTCCCCCGTCGAGAGTCGCGCCGCGCCGTTTCGGAGAATCGGCGCGAGGTCCGCGCTTAACGCCATCGCACCTTCGCGATCGAGATGCATGCCGTCAATGAACAGATCGGCGGGATAGGCGGATCGCGTCGCGTCGACCACGGTGACGTGTGGATATCGATCCTTCGTCCGACGAGCGAAGGCTTGATAGTCTCGGTCGAGCCCGTTCTTTTCACGCAGTCGTTGCAGGTCCGGCCTGACGGGAGGCATGAGCCAGACGACCGGAATTCCTCGGCTCCGGGTCAGCTCGAAGAAGCGGTTCACATAGACTTCGTTCACTGGGTGACATGACCAGGAATCCGCGACGAATGCGATATCCTCGGGCGGGAGGGCGGCTTTTGGGCCTTCGGGGCTTTTCGGCACGATTTTCGCGCCTTGGTTTTTGCGCATCGTCCTGATCATCGCCAGCAGTCCCACGTAGTTCGTGCTCTTGCCTTGAAGCGCCCCGAGTAGCTTCGAGCCTACTTCGTGGCGATCCTTGACCGAGGGAAACCACCGCGAGAACATCATGACCCCAAAAAAACGCGGGTCGTTCGCTGTCCACGACAACTCCACAGTCTCTCGCGAATCGAGAAGATCGGGCCAAAAACCTTCCGTGTGCCAATGACTCCGCATCAGCGTATTGGGGTGAAATTCGACCAGGACAACCGCCGGCTTCGCACCCGAGAAAAGCGCTCGCCGCAACAGGAAATAGCTTGCCGGAGCCGGTCCCGCGCACATCCCAAGGTTATAGACTGGCTGACCGACGACCGGCTCGATGGCCTGAGGCACGATTCCCAGCTTCACGAGACTCGAACCGATGGCAAGTACGCCGGCATCTTTGACCTTACGCTTCGCGTTCTCGCCGTTGAGCCGCCATTCCCAGCCTTCGGGTCGCGTGAAGTCAAGGCGATGATTGGCGATAAACCGTTCGCCCGTTACGACAAAGGCGATCATCCCGATCAATCCCCAAGGGATCTTACGCATCACGGCCTCCGAAACGCGATCCTCGGCGAAGCCCAGTCTAAGGGAGCGTCGGGATCATAGTCGGGACTGGGATTTCGGTGAAGGTCAGCCGGACTTGGCGGGTTCGCCAACGTGCCTCCGTTCGCTTCGGCGATGACGTTGATGCGTATTCAAGACTTCGATGACAAAGACGGGATATGGGAATCGGTTCCTTGCGAAGAGGCTTTGACATGAATAAAATCCAGGCTTACGACAAGTGTTAAAACGGTAAAGGGTCAATACGCCCGACGGAATGGAGTCGGAACAGGCTCATCACGTTAAAGGGAACCAAAAATATGTCGAAATTCACGGCGATGATTCTCTTCGCGTCACTCTCAACAGCGATGTTGGCGGCTCATTCCGCTTTCGCTCAGGACGTGAGCGAGACTCCGGTGATCTCCGCCGTCCGCGTCGAGATGCAACGGCTCATCGACGCTCGCGAGATCTCCGGCGCGGTGACGCTTTTGGCCTCTCCTGACCGAATCCTGCATCTCGACGCGACCGGCCTTGCCGACATCGCCAAGAACACCCCGATGCGTCCCGACACGATCTTTTGGATCGCCTCGATGACCAAACCCATCACTGCGTCGGCCGTCTTGATGCTTCAAGACCAGGGAAAGCTCTCGGTGGATGACCTGGTCGAGAAGTACATTCCCGAGTTCAGCAAGCTCAAAACCGCGTCCGGAGAACGAGCCCGGCTCACGATCCGTCATCTGCTCACCCACACCTCGGGCATGGGCGAACTCTCGGGGACGGAGACCCAAGGCGTCAAAACGCTCGCGGATCTCATCCCACGTTACCTCGCGAAGCCCGTCCAGTTTACCCCGGGCTCCAAGTGGACCTACTGCCAGTCGGGAATCAACACCGCGGGACGGATCGTGGAGGTCGTCTCTGGGGAAACTTTGCCCGAATTCCTCGACCACCGGATTTTCGGCCCGCTGGGGATGAAGGATACGACCTTCTATTTGACTGAGGAGCAGCTCTCGCGTTATGCCACGTCCTACCAAAGGACCGAGCAGGGTGAGTTGAAGGAAGCGGCGAATTTCGGTTTTCAAGGCAAGAAGGCGACGAACCGTGACCGGTATCCGGCGGCCAATGGCGGGCTTTTTTCGACGGCCCCGGATTACGCTCGCTTCTGCCAGATGATCCTGCGTGGTGGGGAGTGGGACGGAAAACGCTATCTGAAGCTCGAGTCCGTCAAGCTGATGACATCGCTTCAGACCGCCGATCTGAAGACGGGCTTTACCGAAGGCTGTGGATGGGGGCTGGGCTGGTGCGTTGTGCGCGAGCCTCAAGGGATCACTGGCATGCTCTCACCCGGAACTTTTGGCCACGGCGGGGCGTATGGCACCCAGGCCTGGATCGATCCCGAGAAGGGTCGTGCGTACATCCTCATGGTTCAACGCTCGAACTTCCCTAACTCCGACGCCTCCCAGGTCCGAAAAGCCTTCCAGGAGGCGGCGGCGGGGCGTTGAAGCCGTGGCTTCCTGATGGCGGCGTGATGACAATGTCGGTCGCACTGACGGCAGATGATTCTGGTTGCGCACCCCCTTTCTTCGAACATAAGCTCCATTATCAGACGTTGCAAGCGGGCCATGGAACGCAATACAGGCCGATGTTTCACGAGAGCCTGAAATTCGCATGGCGCTCGGTCAGAGCCCAAGCACAAGACGCAAAATCGGGTCGACCTGGCTCATAGTCGCCCGCGAAACCACGCCATAGCAACGACCGAGTCGTTCTTTTGAAACGGATCGGACTTGCTCGATCATGATCACACTGGCCGTGGTCAGCCCCCCTTCGGGAGGAGTCACAGGAATGTGGGTTGGCAACCCTCGGGAGGTGCCCGCGATCGGAATCACGACTACCAAACCCCGGGGGCCGCTGTTCAGGTCGTTTGCAGAAACGATCAATACGGGCCGGTGACCCGATTGCTCGTGCCCGATCGCGGGATTCAAATCCACACCCCAGATTTCACCTCGTGCCGGACTTGGCGCGCCGCTTTGACTGCTGCTCATCGGACCGTTTCTCCTGGAGTCCGTCAGCGAGGGTTTCATCCCACGCCACATCCTCGCGGTGGAGGTCAGCCCACGCCGCAGGTTCGGCCTGGAGTGCCTCACATGCTGCGTTGAAGTCCGCCCAGAACTTCTTGCGATGTAGATCCCGAACGGCCTCGTCGACCACCGCCGTTATGGTAGCGTCCGACTTCTCCGCCAGTTCGCGTAGAAGTTCATGTGTGGACCGGCTGACCCGAATCGTCAAGCTTGGGTCAGACATTAAGTCCACTCCTTGCCATGCCTTGATTGATGGGCCGCCCGAATGTCTCGGACGGATTCGACAAGCTTGGTTAGGTGTACTCAAATAAGTAACCACGTTTGTCGACAGAATAGTATACCGAATTGCGACAAGAGTCAAGTGTAGTCGGGACTGCTGCGAGTTCGAAGGCCTCTAAATCGTCGACGCTGAAGATAGGAGCCAAGATTACACCTTAAATTTCGAGGAAGCGAGTTTCCCACCCTTTAGGTTAGGATCAGTAACCTTAGGATCAGTAACCTGTGGCTCTCAACCGGCGGAATGCCCAGGAAAAGGTTAGCCTCCATGAGCGGATTACTTGTGGCTCTTCTCTCGCTCGCCGGGGTCGTCGCGGAACCCCCCGAGCCCACTTCGGACGATCTGATCCGGATCGTCATGCCGCTCTCGATAACCGGCGAGCTTGACCTCGCCGAATTCGTCGCTCGCGTGGCCAATGCGACCGGTCTGGATCTCGAACGACCGCCAGGCGACTTGATCCTGAATTTGAACGGATTGGCAGGCACTTTGAGCCGCAAAATGCTCGCGGCGACGCTCGGCGATGACATCAAGATTCAAGTCAATGGTCAGTCGCTCGTCATCGAGGTCGACCGACAGATCGCCACGGATGCTCGGCGTCCCGAATGGACCCGTCGAATCGGCGAGCTCGCCGCCAAATGTGACGCCGAAAACAAGCGGCGATTGCAATACGGCATGCATGCACTTAAATCTTACAGGCCCAATGATTCTTCAAGGCCGACCGTCTGTCTGGTTCACGGAGTCAACTCATCATCTTACGGCTTCGTACACATGATTCCGCCGCTGGTGGAGGCAGGCTACGGTATTGTGGTGTATGACTTTCCGTACAATCGAAGTCTCGAAGAATCGTGCCGAAGATTCGCGAAAGATTGGCGCGCGTTTCGACGTGAGATGGGAGAGACAAAGCCTTGGGCGATCGTCGGCCATTCGATGGGGACGCTTCTGGCTCGCGATTATGTCGAAAGTGATTCCTATGCGAAAGATGTGAACACCCTGATCATGGTCGCGCCGGTGAATCAGGGATCGCAACTGGCTCAGACTCAGACCGTGCTTCAGTTGTTCAAGGGACTGGATGCGCTGAATAACCGAAGGACTTCCGATGCCTTGGCTCACCTGGGAGACGGCCTGGGCGAGGCGGCTTCCGACATGATTCCCGGAAGTCGTTTCCTCACCGCGCTGAATGCGCGCGGGCGCCGAGAGGGCGTCGCCTATCACATTATCGCGGGAGACTCGGGTCTCTTGCCGACCCGGGCTCGGCGGCAAATCGAGGATCAGGCGAGACTGGCCAGGAGTCAGAGCGGGATTCTCGGGGTGATCGCACGGAAGGCGATTGGCGACGACCTGTCCGAGAGGCTCGACGAGGTGAGTGACGGGGACGGGGACGGCTGCGTCTCGGTGTCGCGGACGAAGCTGTCGGGCGTTTCCGACCACGTTGTCATTCACGCCAACCACGCCGAGCTGATTCGTGCCCCCCTGCTCTTCAAAGATCCGGGGCCTGTCGCGTGCATGCCTTATTTATTAAAGTGGCTCCGCGCGTCTGCCGTTCGAAAGGCCCCTCAACCATGATGCGGGCGGCAGGGACTTGGGAACTCGGTGGCGTTGGTGTAATCTAAACCGCCCGAGGGCCTCCCTCTCCCGGCTTGGCCCGGGCATTTCGAGTGCGTGACGCGCCGCGAATCACTGCCGCCTTGAGGGAGCCGATTTCGATGACCACGACTGAGGCTGAGGTCAAGCCCGCCACACCGTCCGCGCACCCTCGCGGCCTCTACATCTTGTTTGCCACGGAAATGTGGGAGCGATTCGGCTTCTACACCGCTGCGGCGATCATGACTCTGTACCTCCAGCGCGGTGGGTTTGGGTGGACGAAGAGTCAGGCCACCTCGCTCTGGTCGAATTACCTCATGTTCGTCTACGCGACGCCGCTTTTAGGCGGCTGGCTCGCCGATAAATTTCTGGGCTACCGCCGCTCGGTCCTGATCGGCGGCGCGTTCTTCATCGTCGGCTACACCATGTTGAGCCTCGGGTCGGTGACTTCGTTTTATCTGGCACTCGCGCTGATCTTCGCCGGGAATGGCTTCTTCAAGCCAAATATCTCGACGATGGTCGGCAACCTCTATCCACCCGGAAGCGCCCTCAAAGATTCGGCTTATAGCATCTTCTACATGGGGATCAACGTCGGTGCATTGCTCGGGCCGATGATCGCCGAGGGGTTACTTCAGTTGATCGCCGGCGGCACGACCCTGGAGGCCGCCTCCAAGGGCGAGTCGCTCACGGCCGAGCAAGCCGAAGCCTTGCGTAATGGCTATCGCGCGGCATTCTTCGCGGCGGCCGTGGGAATGACGCTCGGCACGGTGCTCTTCTCCTACTTCTACCGCCAGCTCACCGCGGTCGAACGACGCCATGGCGCGACCGACCACTCCGCGGAGGAGTTGGCGGTCACCGAGGATCTCTCACCGGTCAAGGCCGTATCGGCCCTCGATCAGGTTCCCGAGCGGAAACGGATCACCGCCCTTCTTGTGATCTACGGCATCGTGATCGTCTTCTGGATGGTCTTCCATCAAAATGGCAGCACCATGACCTATTGGGCCGATGAGAACACCAACTGGAAGGTCTCCGGCACCGTCTCTAACTCAATCAACGCATTCTGGATCGTCGTCCTATCGATTCCGCTCGTACGTTTCTGGAGCTGGCTGAACAAGAAGGGAATGGAGCCTTCGACGCCAACGAAGATGTTGCTGGGAATGTTGCTGACTTCGCTGGCCTTCTTGATCCTGTACGTGGCCGCGAAATCGGGGGGAGACCAGACCTTTTTGACCGATGCCTCCGGCAAGCTCCTGCTTGACGCCAAAGGCGAATATCAAATCGAACAACATCGGGTTTCCCCGTTCTGGCTCGTCCTGGCCTATGCTGTGATTTCGTTGGGAGAGTTGATGTTAAGCCCGATGGGTCTTTCACTCGTCTCGAAAGTCGCCCCGGCTCGGATGCGAGGGCTGATGATGGGGGGCTGGTTTGTGGCCACGGCCATCGGCAACAAACTGACCGCGATCGGCCTGCTCTGGACCGTCTGGTATCATTCCTCGTTCTGGCTGCTCTGCTCGCTCTCCGCCTTGGTCATGGCGTTCATCCTGTTGGCCCTGCTCCGCCCCCTGAAGCGCGCCATGCCTGGCGTTTGAGGCGATGAGCCTTGGAGAATCTTCATGCGTCACATCCCAGTTTTGACCTCATTC
>JAYVYS010000815.1:0-6485 GCA_043784005.1 Isosphaeraceae bacterium | reverse complement strand
CGCTCGACGGCATTATTGGATTCACCTTCTTCGCCCGCTACAAGACCACCATCGACTACCAGGCTAAGGAAATGACGTTGGAGCCGGTCGATTATGAAGTGAAAAACCTCATGAAAGACCTGCCCGCGCAGCTCGCCGGTCCCAAGGTGGCGAAACGTCAGGTGCTCGCGCCTGGCTCATTGTTCGGGCTCTCGGTAGGCGAACCTGTCGGAGGGTTACAGTCGTCCGGCGTACCCATATCGACCGTTTCCGCAGGCTCGGCGGCGGACGCGGCGGGGTTCAAAATCGGCGACATCCTGACCGCGCTCGATGGCCGCTGGACAACCTCGATCGCCGACGTTTTCGCCGCCGCCGCCGGAGCGACCCCGGGCCGTCCGGTCGAGGTCAGCGTGCTCCGCGACGGCAAGACGATCCAATTCACGGTCACACCGCGCGAGGGGCTGTGACGTAAGTTGAGCATCGCCAACGCCTGATCTGTGGTGCCCACCCTACCGACTCAAACTCCAACCACTCCTTCACGCGCGATCCGCTCGACGACCGCGATGATCCGGATGAGGGCTTCTTCGACCTCGGCGGGGGTGGTGGTCGCTCCCAGGCTGAAGCGGACGGAAGAACGGAGCCGGTCGTCGTGGACTCGCATGGCGACGAGTGTCGGCGAAGGGCGGGTGGAACCACTCGCGCAGGCCGAACCCAGCGACGCCGCCACTCCCGCCAGATCAAGCTGCATCAGAAGGGCGTCGCCATCAAGGTCGGGAAAGCCGACGTTGAGTGTTTGCGGGAGGCGAGACGCCTCTTGATGCGGTCCGTTGCGAATCACGCGATCCGGCCCTAGCGCCCCGATCAGGCCGTGTTCGAGGCGGTCTCGCAAGGTCGTCCAGCGCGCGATCCTGGCCTCGTATTCGCTTTGCCAGAGTTCCAGGGCCTTCGCGAGCCCGACCGCCAACGGCACCGCGATCGTCCCCGCGCGTCGGCCTTGTTGCTGACCGCCGCCGAAGAGTCGCGAGCCGAGCTTCACGCCGTTGCGAACCAGTAAAATCCCGACGCCGACGGGCCCGTGAAACTTATGGGCACTCGCCGCGAGCGTGGTGACGCCCAGAGCGCGGAAGTTCACCGGGATGCGTCCCACGGCCTGCACGGCATCGGTATGCACGGGGATCTTGCGCTCGCGCGCCAAACTTGCCAGCGCGGCGACCGGCTGGATCGCGCCGGTCTCGTTGTTGGCGAGCATCAAGGTGGCGAATCGGGTCTGAGCGATGAATTCATCGGCCATCGCGGTGACATCGGCCAGGCCTTCACCCGTCACGCACGGACGCTCCACCGAGAATCCCGACGATTGCAGCCTGGCGATCGGTTCGGCGATCGCGGGGTGCTCGATCGGGCTCGAAACAACGTGTCCGGGCGAATGCTCGGCCCCGGCGAGCCCGAAAACAGCGAGATTATTGGCCTCGGTGCCCCCCGAGGTGAAGATCACCTCCGAAGGGCTGGCCCCGAGGATCGATGCGACGGAATCCCTCGCGGCATCCCAGGCCCGACGCGCGGCACGACCCGCCGAATGCCGGCTCTCGGCATTGCCGGCATTCAGAAAATGCGGGCGCATGGCCTCAAAAACCCGAGGGTCGAGGGCCGTCGTCGCGTTGTTATCGAGGTAGATGGAGGCCATTCAACACGAATTTAGGCGATGAGGCTGGCGACGTTTCTTCCCGCCGTTGCCGGAGGAAGTGGTCGACCATCCTTCTGGAATAGAGTGAGCCAGTCTTCGACGATCGTACACAATTCGCGGTAAACTTCCGTCTCATCAGGGCCATGGCAGCACGGTCCGATCACCCCCGGACATTGGCCGATGAAGGCCCCATCCGCTTCCGACCACTCGACGATTTTCACATACTTGGCCGCTTCCGTCATGATTCCTCCTCCCCGGCTTTTCAGTGGGAGGCAGTAGCTCGCAGTCTCACCTTGCAACGACTCAGGCGTCGGCCTGTTGCCGTCGAAGCAAGTCGGCGCGGTGCTTCTCCATCACTTTCAGCAATTCGTCGTCCTCGATATTCCAGAGGGACCGCTCGGTCTGATCCTCGACGAGAAACCCGAGATTCGCCAGAAGTTGACCAAATCGGACGTCGGGGGACAGTTCGCGGAGGTCAATCAGCTTTTCAAGCAGTTCATTTTGAGTGACAGAGGTCATGGCAGGAAGTCTCCGAGATCGCCGGTCAAGCCCTTGATTTCCAGATGTCCGGGTTACGCTTGTTATGGAACACGGCAAGCACGACGACCCGACCCCCTCGAATGCGGTAGACGACCGAATACGGGAAGGGACGAACCAGCGCCTTGCGAACATCGCGGAAGACGAGGGAATGTAACTCGGGATTCGCCGCGATACGATCGAACACGGACTGGACGTGACCCGCGAACTCGATGCCTAGACCGGCCCGCTGCTCTTCGTACCAGTCAAAGGCTTCATCGAATTCGGCACGGGCTTTCCGGCGGATGACGAGGGGAAAACTCATCGCCCGGCCCGCCGAAGGGCTTCCTCCTTAACTTCTTCCCAGGAAACCACATCGTCCGGCGCGGCATCGTCCTCCGCGAGGCGTCGATCGATCTCGACCATCTGCGCTTCGGTTAATCCCGGCTCATTCCCTTGATCTTGACTGAGGAGACCGGCCCAAATCCGCTCCATGAGCCGCAACTGGTCTTCGACCGGCCAGGATTCGACTCGGGTAAGTACGGATTGCAGATCCATGCCACCCCCTCTAATGGAAACTGGGCGGCCTTCCACTTTCATGAAAGGCTTTGGCTACATCCAGAATAACAGAGAGAACCGGGCAATCCCAGGCCGCCTCAAGTTGGAATCGACGGGATGCCGGAGGCGTTTCGGTGTCATCAAGAATGAGAGGTTTCGCCAACAGGCCGTCGTATCGTTACGCAGGTTCGTCCTTGACCATGCCTTCGCCAATTACGTTACTTAGCCACAGAGCCCTTGATCGCGGTAACAACAAGTGTTGTTATAACCGAAACGATCGCTGGCCAAAGCAACTTCCACGGCCACCGATCGTACCAGGGTGCCTCTCCAGGCAGTAGAAATCGACCGGATAGTAGTTGCTCTTCAGTAAAGCGCAATACGAACTCTTCGCCCACCCCGGTTAGAACAAAATACGAAAGCGCGGAAAGTTGCACGTGCTTGTGGTAATCTTCGGTGGAGATCACCTTCGGTCCTTGTTCTGGACCGAGATACCTAGCCATGCTCTTGCTTTCGAGAACCTTTGCGAGTTGCCTCTCATCTTGCGTGAATACATAATCTTGCTTCTTGAGTTTGACCAGTACGGCTCCAAGTTTCCGCTTAAGTTCTTGGTTGACTTCAGCCATTGACCTCGTTCATTAGACGCCTCCACTAGTTACCAACTCTTTGAGTCGTTATCAGGACAAAAGGGGCGACGGACCAAGGTGGATGGAGGTTGAAGAAAAACCTTCGCTATCCCCGTACCCCCTCAATCCAGCGACCGCACCGTGATAATTATCCCGACAATAAATAGCGGGATGCCGACAATGGCGAGCGGGCCTGCCCAGATCGCGACGCCGACCACCATCAGGATAAACCCAAGGGCCAGGGCCACGAGTCTTCCGAACAGCTCCACCGCGCCGATCATCAATCGGAACGGGAAGAGGACCACCGACCAGAGTGTTCCGAACACGGTCCCCAACATAGCCTCCATCCTAGCAGATGCCCGCGATTTTCGGGAGAACCCTCGAAAGTTGACCTTGTCCGATCGGCCAAACTTGGTTTCAATGCCCTTCGACCACTCCGTAACGATTCGTTTCACCCCGAGAGTTATTCGCCAGGAACGGCGTTCTCTTGGGGCGGGCCTTTGATAAATCCCACAGTGTCAGTCAGTCAGTTCAGGGCGAAGGCAAGGAGGCCGCACCCGTGCGCAAGGCGTTGTTCGTCATCGTACTCGTGGGCGCATCGTTCGCCGGAGGAGCGGTCATCAACGGGCCGGGCCTGCACTGGGCTCAGACCTTGGTGATGAACCGTTTGGGGATCGCGGAAGACAAAGGCCCCGAGGTCGTTGTCGCCGGGGGAGAACTCGCCGGTCCCCGCCCGATCGAAGAAATTCCCTCCAGCCCCATCCCACCCCTGGTCCTGGACCCCATCGATCCAAAGAAGAAGCCAGCCGCTGAAAAGCAGGAAAACGTCGTCGCGCAGTCGACCAGGCCGCTGCCGGTGTTGAGCCCTGTGCCGGAGCCCGTTCCGCCGCCGCTGGAACCTCTTACGACCTCGAAGGATCGCGAGCACGACGCCCTCGTCCTCGCCGCGTCGACGACCGAAGGGCCCACGCCTGCCGCCGCCATTTCGGGGGTTCCGAACGACTGGACGGCGGTCCGTCGCGAATTAAAGGTTCTGGGCGTCTCGCGTTACGGCACCGAGGGAGAGCCGTCGGGCCGGGTTCGGTTTCATTGCGTGATCCCCCTGGCGGGGCGTCGCGCGGTCGGGCAACATTTCGAAGCCGAAGGCGACGACGAGCTTCAAGCCGCCCGCGCGGCCATCAAGCGCGTCGCTCTCTGGCGCGCCACCGAGGGCGAGCCCTCGGCCCGTTAACCGATCATTCGTGCCTGTCTTGCCCGCAAGTCGCCCACGGGAGTAAAATATCATGAACGGATCATGAACCCCTTGATCGACGGGACGACGCGACGTGTGGGTCTCCCTTCCCACAGGCCACGACGTTATCCGTCCGTCTCCGCCGGAGAGCCCCCGATGGCCGCGATACCGTCGGCCAGATTCATGCTCATCGTGACCGGGAGCACCCTCCGGGCCGAGGAGGTGGACCGCCCCTTGGCTTACTATTTGAAGCAGTGCATCGAGCAATACCAGGAATCGCACGAGCCATCGGGCGGAGCGTTGACCGTTCGCGTCATCGCCGACTTCCGATGGATTCACGACGAGCCCTTGCAATCCTTGCCAACCATCTCGGTGGGAGGCCCCGGCGTGAACGCCCTGGCACACCGCTGGCTCGAAGACGTCCCCGTCACGCTCGCCGTCGACGATCGCTATTATCTGCAAATGGATCCGGATCTCGACGAGCCCCGCGTGAGCATCTGGGGCATGGACAATGCCACCACGCAACTTGCCGTCGCCGTTTTTCTCGAACGCTTCTTTCCGCGCTTCTTCGAACACTGTGCTACACTTCCTCCGAATCCCATCGACCTCGACGATCCGGATTGAGCCCGTTTCCCCTCTCCGCTCCTTCCTCGACGCACACCTCGTCTGAACTCGCTTGATTTGGCAGAACGTCAAACCGTGAACTATCGATGATGTAGGTAGAGCTTTCGTGAACTCAGCCGCGCCGGGCGCTGTACACCCGCCCGGTATGGCGAACTCGCCGCAACGCCGCGGTTTTTGGTCCGGTTCGGGTTGGTTCAAAGGGTCGCGATCGGCCCACCTTCGCGCACGCACCTCATGTCTCCGATCCTCTGGGCCTTGAGCCTCCTCTCTTCGGGTCCCGAGCCGTGACTTGCCGCGAAAGGATGGCCGGTGTGCCCGACCCAAGGAGGGTGCGGATGTCGACCTCGACATGTCTTCGCTTGATGCTGTCTTTTTTCGTTCCAACATTCATCGTCACATTCGCCCTTGCCGCGAGTGCCGAAGCCTCGGCCATGCCCCCCGCGACGGACCCTTGCCCAAGGAGCCCGCGCCCCTCGCTTACCATCCTTCAGCGCTCCCTTTCTCAAGAGCAGGGAAGCTGGCTGATCAGCTATCGGCTCCGCTATCAAGGCGCGTCGGGCATGATCGTCACTCCCGGCGAGGTCCTCGCCAAGGTCGAATCGTGGGTCTCGAATTCGCGCGTCCCGTCGCACGCGACGCCGCGATTCTCGTCCTTGATGATCTCAGGGGCCGACGGCATGACCGTCACGGGAACAACCGACGTGGTCCCCGCGTCCGACGACGCCCACCGCTGCCGGGAACGCGCCGTGGTCCAGATCTGGACCGACGACAATGATGAAAACGCTCCGCCGCCATTTCCGGTGACCCCCCCCTCAATGCTCGGCCGCTCGCCAGCTACCGAGACCCGTCAACCCCTCTTGAGCGTGGCCCCGGGCGCGACCTTGCGGGTCCGCATCAGGATCGAACACGTTCACGTGATTTTCGGTGATTATGATCCATTGTTAGGCGTACGCGACCTGGACCTGCGTCTGGGAACCGCGACGTTGCGAGACGCCTTGCCCCTGGACCGTGAGCATTATCACGCCTTGCCAAAATCAGGCTGGCCCGAGCCCGCGGAAGATCGTCGCGACACGCGGATGTTCGTTTCCGGTCCAGACAGCCTCCATCTCGAAGCCCATGTGCCGGGCAATCAGTATTATCGATTCGCCGAACGGCCCATTCGCTACGCGACGAAGATGCGGCTGCGCTACTGGTATTTCGTGGCCCAAGGAACCGAAGGCGAATGCTCGGCCACGGCCACCCAGTACAAGGAAACGGCCACGGAATACAAATC
>JAYVYS010000814.1:0-10431 GCA_043784005.1 Isosphaeraceae bacterium | reverse complement strand
GCCCGACCATTCAAGATTACGAGAAGCTCGGCCTCTTTTACCTCGGCCGGTCATTCGACGCCGTGACGCGAAAGGCAGGCGATGACCTCATCATGTACGACTCTCGCGATCTCGTCACCCACGCAGTCTGCGTTGGCATGACGGGAAGCGGCAAGACCGGTCTCTGCCTGAGTCTGCTCGAAGAAGCGGCGATCGATAACGTGCCGGCGATCGCCATCGACCCCAAAGGGGACCTCTCCAATCTCTTGCTCACGTTTCCCCAGTTGCGAGGCGAAGACTTTCTTCCTTGGGTCGACGATGGCGAGGCTCGCAAGGAGGGTCTCTCCACCGAGGATTTTGCCGCGAAACAAGCCTCGTTCTGGAAAAATGGGCTCGCCGAATGGGGGCAAGACGGCGCGAGAATTCAACGTCTCAAAGAGTGCGCCGAGTTTCGAATTTACACGCCGGGCAGTCAGGCGGGATTGCCGATTTCGATCCTCAAGTCATTTGCCGCGCCCCCGCCGGCCATTCGCGAAGATAACGAGGCGCTCAACGAACAGGTCACCACCGCCGCCAACAGCATCCTTGGCCTGTTGGGTGTCGAAGGCGATCCGCTTCAGAGTCGCGAACATATCCTGATCGCAAATATCTTGAACTCAGCCTGGAAAGACGGCACCGACATCGACCTCGGGGCCTTGATTCCCATGATTCAGAACCCACCATTTGGTCGAGTGGGCGTGATCGAATTGGAGTCGTTCTTTCCGGCGAAGGATCGGTTCACGCTCGCGATGAAATTGAATAACCTGATGGCGTCCCCCGGCTTCTCGTCATGGCTTGAAGGTGATGCGCTGGACATCGGCGCATTGCTCAACGCACCTAACGGCAAGCCCAGGATCTCGATCATCTCGATTGCCCACCTTGGTGAATCCGAGCGGATGTTCTTCGTCTCATTGCTGCTCAACCAGGTGCTCGCCTGGGTCCGCACTCAGTCGGGAACATCAAGCCTTCGGGCACTCCTGTACATGGATGAGATTTATGGCTATTTTCCTCCTGTCGCGACGCCGCCTTCGAAACGGCCGTTATTAACGCTTCTCAAACAGGCGCGTGCCTATGGTTTGGGAATCGTGCTGGCGACCCAAAACCCCGCCGACCTCGATTATAAGGGGCTCTCGAATACGGGGACCTGGTTTCTCGGACGCCTCCAGGCCGAACGGGACAAGATGCGCGTGCTCGAAGGATTGGAAGGTGCGGCCACCGCGCAATCGGCGGCGTTCGATCGCCAAGGGATGGACAAGATCCTCTCGGGCCTGGGCAAACGTACGTTTCTGATGCACAACGTCCACGAAGATCAACCCGTGGTTTTCCAGGTCCGCTGGGCGCTTTCCTACCTGCGAGGCCCACTCACCCGGCAGCAAATCAAGCAACTCATGGATCCTCTGAAAGCGGCTGAGAACGCGATTGCTCCCACGCCTCGACGTGGGGATCCGTCCGTTGCCGTGACAAAAATAGCTAAGCCCATATCTCCCGCATCCACATCCAACGACAATCAACGACCGTTACTTCCGCCCGAGGTGCCTCAGTTTTTCATCCCCCTGCGAACCCAATCGCCCGAGGGCGCATCGCTTGTTTATCGGCCCATGGTGCTAGGCTGCGGAGAGGTCTATTTCGCGGAAGCCAAATCCGGGATTTCCTCCAAGGTCCCTGTTTCTCTGCTCGCGGCGCTCTCAGAGGATGCCCTCGCCCTGGAGTGGAATAAGGCCAAGAGCGTCGAGCTATCCCCCGAAGACCTCGAAAAAGATCACGCCGCCGCAGCGCATTATGAGCCGATCCCAGGCCCCGCGTCCAAAGCGAAGAGCTATCTGGCCTGGACCAAGGCGTTTGTCGACGTCCTTTATCGAACCCAAACGCTGGAGCTGTTCAAGAGCCCAAGCCTGGGGGAATGGTCGCAAGCCAACGAGTCGGAGCGCGAATTCCGCGTCCGTTTGCAGCAGGCGGCAAAAGAGGCGCGCGACAACGAACTCGAAGCCCTTCGCGCGAAATACGCTCCCAAGCTCGCCGCCATCGACGAGAAGATCCGCAAGGCCGAGCAGACTGCCGATCGCGAGGCATCCCAGGCAAGAAACTCGACCCTTTCGAGCATGGTCAACGTGGGGGCGACCGTTCTCGGAGCCTTTCTCGGCCGTAAGACGATCTCCACCACAACCGTTAACAAGGCCGGCACGGCGCTTCGGAATGTCGGCCAATCCATGAAGGAATCCGAAGATGTCAACCGCGCCCAACAAAACGTCGCGGCGTACCGCCAACAAGCGTTTGACTTGGAAACCGAGTTCCGAACCGAGTCGCGCAACCTGGAGAAGCGCATCAACCCCTTGACAGAGCCGCTTGAGACCGTCGCGATTAAACCCAAGAAGACGAACATCACACCCAAACTCGTCGCCCTTGTCTGGACTCCTCACTGGGCGAACTCCGACGGTGGGCTCACCGCGGCATGGGAGTAAGCAGATACCTTGATTAACCACATGACTAACACATTACTTTTTTTAGGACGGACCCCAATGATCAAGGCCCTGCCGACATTCCTGCTTTTCGTCGTTCCACTCTCCGCACTCGCCGCGGGTCCGACTCCTAAGGCACCAGATTTGGCCCTGGAGTCTTACACACTACCCAACGGCCTTAAAGTCGCCCTTCATCGTGATCCTTCGGTTCCTCGTGTCACCGTCTGCGTCGCATATCACGTCGGATCCAAGAACGAGAAGGCCGGGCGGACGGGTTTCGCTCACTTTTTTGAGCACATGATGTTTCGAGGAACAAGTCACGTTCCCAACTACGACATTCCGCTGCAAGAGACCGGTGCCCAGTCAAATGCGTTCACGTCGGAAGATATGACGGTTTACTTCGAAACGGTCCCCGCCAACTTCCTCGAAAGGGCCTTGTATCTCGAAGCCGAGCGGCTCGCCTACTTGCCGTCGGGTCTGGACAAGACCAAGTTCGACACCGAACGCGAGGTTGTCAAAAACGAGCGCAGGCAGTCTTATGAAAATCAGCCCTACGGGCTTGCCGAGGAGGCGATCCTGGCGAATGTCTTTCCCAAAGGACACCCGTACTCATGGTCGGTGATCGGATCGATGGAAGATCTTAACCGGGCCAACGTCGACGATCTCAAGCGGTTCTTCGCCGAGTTTTACCACCCGGCAAACGCCACCCTCTGCCTTGCCGGTGACATCGATTTGACACAGGCCAAGGCCCTCATCCTCAAGTATTTCGGACCGCTCAGCCCAGGACCCAAACCCAAGCCCGTCAATGTGAGCCCGACTCCCGCCAAGCTTGCGAAACTCGTTCAATTCGACGCGGTGCAGCTTCCACGGGTCTACTGGAACTGGCCCACAATTGAGGACGACCACCCGGATTCTCCCGCCCTCGACCTGCTCGCTCGGGTGCTGGCCGGTGGCGAGACTTCGCGGCTTCATAAGGCCCTTGTTCTCGAAAAACGGTTGAGCAAGGACGTGTCGGCCAACAGTGACACCAAGGAATCGGCCGGCCTATTCACGCTCGAAAGCACCGCCGCGACAGGAGACGACCCTACAAAGAAACTCGCGGCGATTGAAGACGTCTTTATCGAAGAACTCAAAAAACTCCAGTCAAGTCCTCCCACCGCCGAAGAACTCGCGAGGGCCCTCGCCCTGTTCGAGAAGTCGAGCTATGCCTCGCTCACCGCGCCACTCGGTCGGGTGATTACCTTGGCGATCGGGTTCTCGCAAAAGGATGACGCGGCGTATTACCGCAAAGAATTCGCCAAGTACTTCACGGTCACCCCGGCAGACTTAAACCGGGTCGCTTCGAAATATCTCACATCCGACCGATTCACACTCTGGACAGAGCCGGTCAGCCCCGGAAATCCCAAGAGCGAGGCGATCAAGGTCGGCCCGAATCCCGACGGCGCAGGGGAACTGAAGCTCGCGACCCGAGAGCCCGGCCCCGGTCCCGATTGGTCGAAAATGCCGGGACCGTCCGCCGCGCCGGCGATCCTGACCCCGAAATTCGTGAGGAAGAGCCTGACCAACGGCCTGGATGTCTGGGTCGCGCCCTGGAAAACATTACCATTGGTCTCGGTCCGGCTCGTGATCCCCGCCGGAACCGCCGACGACCCGCAAGGCAAGTCGGGACTCGCTTCACTCACTTCGTCACTTCTTGATAAAGGGACGTCCACCAAAACGGCAACCGAACTCGCGGAGGCCCTCGACGTTCTGGGCGTGACGCTTGGCGCAGGTTCTTCGGCCGACAATACGGTGATGGGATTTTCGACCGTCTCGCGTAACTTGGAGCCCGCGCTCGCCCTCGTTGGTGAAGTCTTGACCTCGCCTCGATTTGATGCGAACGATTTCAATCGTGAACGCGACTTGCAACTCGCGGGTTTGAGCCAAGGCCCCGATAGTGTGAACTGGATCGCGCGTCGTGCGTTGCCCGTGTTACTCTACGGTGCGGGACACCCGTACGGCAATCCCGCCGACGGGTATGAGCGGACTGTCAAACGCCTCACTCTCGACGATGTACGCGCCTTTCATGCAACCAAGTTGGGGCCTAAAGGGGCCATTCTGGTGGTGGTCGGTGATGTCGAGCCGGATGCGCTTTTCAAGATGCTCAACACGGCCCTCGGAAACTGGAAGTCTCGCGGCGATGAGCCTTCACCTCGCCCCGCCGCGACGGTCGCGGTTGAGCCGGGGGTCATCCACTTCGTTGACAAACCGGGCGCGGTTCAGAGCGTTCTCAGCGTCGGCAGGCGCTGGGTCGATCGCTCCGATCCGCGTTTCCTCGCCACACTTCTAGGAAACCGAATTCTCGGCGGTGACTTCTTGAGTCGCCTGAACAACAACCTTCGCGAGAAGAACGGGTTCACTTATGGCGCGGGCTCGGCCTTCCGTTTCCGAAGGTCGGGAAGTCTTTGGATGGTCAGTACCCAGGTGCGCGCCGATGCGACCGCACCGGCGCTCAAGGAAGTTCTCAGCGAGCTTGATGGCCTCGCGGGGGGGAAGCCGTTCACCTCGGAGGAGATTGCCACAGCGGTCGGCGCGGAGATGAAATCGTTTCCCGAGACCTTCGAGTCTCCCGGCTCCATCGCGGGCATTCTTGAAGAAATGGCGGAATTTCGGCTCCCTCTGAATTACCTCGACACCTTTCTGGAACAACTTGAAGCGACCAAGCCAGAGACGATTGGCAAGGCGATGGCGGACGTGGTCGCTCCAAAAGAGCGAATCGTTTTGATCGTCGGAGACCGCAAGAGTGTCGAGCCTAAATTACGGGAATTGGGATTCAACTCGATCAAAATACTGTCACCGGATGGGTTGCCCATCGCGCCGTGATTGACATTCGATGAAGTGAGGAAGTGCCCGTGCATCGCCTCACTTCACTCATCACCCATGTGGAAGCCCGCGGCGACAAGATCGGTGAGAGCGTTGATGGCCAATTCAGAGTCCGCACCGATGGCTTCGAGTTCCAGAGTCGAACCGGATTCCGCGGCGAGCATGATCATATCGAGAATGCTTTTTCCGTTGACACTCGTCCCATTGAAACTGACCCGGACCTCTGACGTGAATGTAGTCGCGAGATTGACGAACCGGGTCGTAGGACGCATGTGAAGTCCATGCGCGTTGACGATCAGAACACTGCGGCGAGATGTCGGTCGACCGTCGTTCATCGTGAGAGAACCTTTTTCCACGTCCATCGCTATGTTCATGCAATGCCAATTGAGATCAAGGCCGCTGTTTCAGACAATCTAGAGAATAGCCGACGCCCCGACGAATTGCGAATGCGACTTAAGAATCCAACCCTGGAGAAGTCATGGGGCGTAGGGCCGGTGATGCCGGCCGAGAAAATCCGGCGGGCACAGCCGGCCCTGCCGAAGTATCGGAATCTCACAAGTCCCATCCTTCCTTAGAGAAGATATTATGCGTTTACTTTCGACAATCACTCTCTGTTCTCTCTTCGCGTTCTTCGGTCGTTCGGTTCAGGCGGGGGAAGATTATGAATTCCACCATGAGAACGTGATGGGAACCGCGCTAGAATTGCGAGTATCCACGGACACTTTTGAGTCCGCTCGCGGTGCCGAGGCACGCGTGCTCGCCGAGATTGATCGGCTTTCAAGGGTCTTCAGCAGTTACGATCCCGCGAGTGAATTTCGTCGCTGGGAGACGAGCCGGCACGTCAAGACCCGTGTTTCGGATGAATTGTTCGAGGTGCTCCAGGCATGTGATCGCTGGCGAGATTTCAGTGCGGGCGCGTTCGATCCTCGTGCCGAAATCTGCTCGCGACTCTGGTCACGTTGCATGCGGCTTGAACGCCTTCCCACCGCCGAAGAGTTCGCCGAGATCAGGGTCCTGACAAGCCAGCCTGCCTGGCATCTCGACCCGACGGCGCGAACAGCGGAAAGGCTTTCGGCGTTGCCGCTGACCCTGAACGCGATCGCCAAGGGATACATCGTTGAGCGCGCCAGTTTGGCGGGCCTCGGAGAGGGGCGAGAGGTCCGTGGTTTGCTTCTTAACGTGGGAGGAGATCTCCGAGTATCGGGAGAACTTCCGCGCACGATGGGGATTGCGAATCCCAACGATGATTCCGAATCGTCCGCGCCATTCACGACGATCCAGGTAAAAAATCGCGCGGTCGCGACCAGCGGCAGCCGTCATCGCGGATTTCGTATCCTGAACCGATGGTATTCCCACATCGTTGATCCACGCACAGGATCAAGCTCAAATATCATTTCAAGCGTGACAGTGATTGCAGAGCGTTCGGCCGACGCCGATGCACTCGCGACGGCGTTCAATATTCTGGACCCCTCTCACAGTATTCGACTGGCGGATTCGCTCCCTGATGTCGCCTGCATGATCGTCGGTGCCGACGGTCGGATCACGCGGAGCGCGCGTTGGAACGACTACGAGAAAACGCCGCTCCTGGCTCTCGCGGACGAACCCGGCAAAAACGCGGGAGAGAAACCCTCGTGGGGGGATACGTTTGAGCTGGCTGTCGATTTCGAGATCAATCGTCCCGAGGCCGAGCCTGGTCGTTATCGTCGGCCTTATGTCGCCGTTTGGGTAGAAGACGCGGAGGGATTCCCCGTTCGCAACCTGGCCCTCTGGGTTTCACAGACCGGGGCGGGTCCGTTTCAGTGGGTGCCCGACCTGCGGCGTTGGTTTCGAAGCGATAAGGTGCGGAAGAAAACCGACAAGCGAGAAATGGTTTTGACCATCTCGAGACCGACCCGCCCGCCTGGAAAATACTCCGTCATCTGGGACGGAAAGGACGACAACGAGAAGCCTCTCCCACCCGGCGACTACACTCTCTTGATCGACGCTGCGCGGGAGCACGGGACTTATCAGGGGATTCGCAAGACAGTGACAATCGGAAAGGAACCTTTCGCGGAATCCGTGACGGGAAATGTCGAAATCAAGTCGGCGGAGATCAGGTTTCGAAAGAAGGGGCTGACGAAGCGAGACTGAGAGAAATTAGGGCAGTCGGTAGTCGGCGGGTTCTCGCCCGGTGAAAAATGCACAGAACCCACGAGCCTCAGCCTTCGATAGTGATGAAGGAAGACGTGCCCCGATCGTCGCCTCCTGAAAATGATCAAAACAAAACACTCTTGCGAGACGAGGCAACCCAAGTTCGCGCGCCGATCGCATCACATGTCACGGCTCTTTGGCAACCCGTCGAAATTCCTAAACGAATCATTATGCTCGTTTGAACACACGATCGTCACGATCGGCGAGCGTCGTCGATGGTCGATCCCACGGTCCCCGAAACGAAGCCGAAGTCAAACTTTGAGGGCATCCGGGCCTTTTTCGCTTGAGTGATGGCCGTCCCGAAACGAAGCCGAAGTCAAATTTTGAAAGCATCCGGGCCTTTTTCGCTTGAGTGATGGCCGTCCCGAAACGAAGCCGAAGTCAAACTTTGAGGGCACCGCGTGTGATGATCGCCTTAAACAAGCATCCCTAACTCAAGAGATGTCCGCGCCAAACGAACCCGTTGGCCAGTTGTAACAGCCGAGAGGCACACGCTCGATCTCCCCGAACAAAGCCAAATATCGTTTTCGTTCACATTGCCCGCGTGTTGAAAGGAGTGGGTTGTTGCAAAAAGCCTCGGATTTTAGGTGAGAATTGAAGACGACAGGTGATGAGAGGTTACCGCCTTTGGATTCAAGGCCGCGCGGGCGTGTTGGGTCGAGCCGCAGGGGAGGGAACGACCGGAAGGCTTGCATTGCCGGTCTTGTCGATCGCCTGAACCGCGAAGAACAAGTCGTCTTTAGAGAGGCCGTTGAGAACGACCTCCGAGACATCTCCCACTTCGCGCGAGCGCTGCCAGTAAGGCTGCTCGGTGGATCGCCAGAGAACGCGATACCCTGCCAGATCGGCATCCGGACCGCGTTTCCAACTCAGTGTCGTGTCATACGATTGGCGCGCCGATCCGAACCGGACATCGGCCGGAGGCGCTGGGGCCAGGGCGAGATTGACCATGAGGCTCGCGTTGACACGCGCCACACGCGCCACGAAATCGAAGTCGACATACTCAATGTTATCGCCATACGAGATTCCTTCACGTATCTCGACACGTTCATGTTGCCTGTTGAAATCCTCATTGGGTTCGGTCAGACGGACGGCGGCGAATCCACGCTCGTTGAAGGGAATATGATCGCCTCCACGCCCGTAACGGTCGCGACGAAAGATCAGCGAAACCTCGAAATCGGGCATGTCGTGCTCCGCGACGTCCTTCAAGTACCGAGCGAGCTGGCGCGAGATACCATCATTTTCGCCACCGATCGAACCTCGAACTCGCGCCTGCGCCTCGGACTCGTTTGAAGGGATTCCTTCAGAGAAAACTCGGAGCCGGCGATTGTCTCGGACACCGTTTCCGCCGAGCGTGTTTCCGACAATATCGTTGGTGAGCATGGCTTCAATTCTTCGCCCGTCCGCCTTGGCTTGCTCGGCCCAATGCGTCGCGCCGAGCAACCCTTGCTCTTCTCCGGCGACCGCCATGAAAACGAGGGTCGCATCAAAGTGTTGCTTTGACAGCGCACGAGCCAGTTCCATCACAACAGCTGTACCTGATGCGTCATCATTCGCGCCGGGAGCGTCGGCCTTCGTATCGGAAAGCGGGCGCGGAATGGAGTCATAATGACCACTGATAACGATCCATCGGTCGCGAGAAACAGGATCATCGCCGGGTAAGGTCGCGACGATGTTTACCAGTGTCGTTGGCGACGGAACGCGGGGCGCGACGGGCTGGAGGAACGAATCCTCCTCGACCTTCAGCCGCCCCCCGGAGTCCTTGGCATAAGCATCGAACTCAGTCTTGATCCACTTACGCGCCGCCCCGATTCCACGCTTCGGATCGGCCGGGTCGGAAAGCGTGTGACGTGTCCCGAAACTGACGAGCTTCCTGACGTTCGCCTCGATTCGACTGGGTGAGATTTCCCCGAAAACGGCGTCGATTGTCGGATTGCGCCGACTGCTGTTGAGCACATGCTGGGCCTGTGACGAGGGTCCAAATGACGCGATGCAAATAAGAACCAGGAGAATGGGTATCGCGCGTTTCATAAAGAATGGTCCAATCAAGATAGGTAGGAAGGCGAATTCAACGTCGTCGAAACAGCTCGGTGGAAAAGTAGCGTTCCATCCGGTCGAGAAAGGCAGTGACGATTCGGGCGCCCCGTCGAAGTCGCTTTGACGCGATCTCGGCGGCCCGGAAGTTGAGGCCCGAGCTGGGCCGGACGGAAAAGCCCGCGCGGATCAATCGGCGAGCGACATCGAGTGTTTCCCGGTCGCATGTCGCCGCGTCGTAGCGCTTTGGCCAGGATGAAATTGGCGATCCGATCCTTTGTCGAACCACTGGGATTCATGAATTCGAGCTTGCACCACACCGTGGACCCTGCCGGATCGAGCCGCACGGGCACCAGAGGCGTTGGCGCGATGCGGTCGAGATAATGATTGCACTTCCGGAGTCGCAACGTTTCGCTCATGCGCGATCCTCAGGCCGCTCCGTTTAGAATTTACTCGCTCAGAGTAACGTGTGCGGCCTTACCTGTTCCATGAGTCGATACCGAAATCCGTTCCGCCAAGCCGCGCATCTTGTTGAACTGTTGTGAAACGCGCTGGCGACCGGTACGATTTCAGGGTGCGAGTCACGGGCGGAGCCATCGAGATCGGCCGGAGAGCCAACGACCAGCCACTCTTGAGACGAGGGATGTACTGTGAGTCCACGCTCCCTCCGAAGTCATTGGAGAGTGACCATTCTTCGAATGGTTCTCTTCTCGATGTTAACTTTCCCCGCTCTGACACAGGCTTCCGACGACGTTTCGGGGCTCGCGTTCTTTGAGGCGAAGATTCGCCCCGCGCTGATCGAGCATTGCGACAAGTGTCACTCCCAACGCCTGGAACGGCCCAAGGGAGGACTTCGTGTGGATACCCGCGA
>JAYVYS010000813.1:0-8633 GCA_043784005.1 Isosphaeraceae bacterium | reverse complement strand
AGCTGTTTCGGGTTGACGTCGTGCTGATAAAGCCCGACACCGATGCTTTGCGGTTCGATTTTGACGAGTTCCGAAAGCGGATCTTGAAGCCGGCGACCGATCGAGATCGTGCCGCGGAGCGTCGCATCAAAGTCAGGGAATTCCTCGCGACCCACCGGGCTGGCGGAGTAGACGCTCGCGCCGGCCTCGTTGACGATCACGTAGGCCATCTGGGCGAGCAGCGCATCGGCGGGATGCGGCTTTGGCGGCGCGGGCGGTGCTTTGGGGCGGGGCGGTCGAGGCTCGTGTCGGGGCTTGCCGCTTCGCTCGGGGCGTTCCGCGTGAGTCACATGGCCAATCGTCCCTGCAGGCGGCGTCGCGCCGGAGACCGCGGCGGGAGCGACGACCGTCGAGAATGTTTCGCTTTCGGAAGCACCCTCCGTCGCCGTTGCATCCACCGACTCCGCAGAGGAGGGTACAGGCTCGCCGGACGTTTCCGCCACGGGCGGCTCGGAGTGACTGACTGTCGGCTCTGTCGTGGGTTCGTGAGCAACCGAATGCGTCGCGGGGACTTCCGCCACGGGCGGCTCGGAGTGACTGACTGTCGGCTCTGTCGTGGGTTCGTGAGCAACCGAATCCGTCGCGGGGACTTCCGCCGCGGGCGGCTCGTGATGCGGCGCCGGATGTGCCTCGACTTCTCCCTCTTCGGGAGCACCACCGGCGACAGGAGGCATGGCCTGGAACGCGGAGTCGCTCGGCGACGCCTCATCGCTCGGCGGAGTCTCGCCGTTTTCGACAGCCGCCTCGTGTTCCGCAGACGCGACAACCTCGGACGACTCGGTCGCGCTATCGGCGGAGGGTTCCGAATTCTCTGGCTCGGGGATGGCTTCGTGGGTCTCGGGCTCAGGTTCGGGTTCGGGTTCCGGCTTATGAGCGGGCGGAGCGCCATGGGTCGCGGCGTGAGTGCGGGCTGCGGCCTCGGCCTCGGCGGCAGCGTCGGGATTCTGGCTGAACACCGTGCCTTCTTGAATGATGTCGGCGATCAGTTCCTCGGTTTCACGACACGCGGTGCCATTACCGATGGCCACAATGGTAACGCCGTGCTTGGCAACGAGGTCCTTCAAAAAAACCTTTGACTCTGAGCGGCGGTTCTGGGGAGGGTGGGGATGAATCACCCCGTGCTCCAGCATGGTGCCGTGCCCATCGAGCACCGCGACTTTGCAACCGGTGCGGAAACCAGGGTCGATGGCCAGGACGACCTGATCCAAGATTGGTGGCTGAAGCAAGAGCGATCGGAGGTTGCGGGCGAAGACGTCAACCGCGTGCCGCTCGGCCATTTCGGTCAAGTCGCGTCGGATTTCGCGTTCCATGCTGGGCAACAGCAGACGATCGAGTGCATCGGCCGCCCCGGCGCGGAAGAAATCGGCGTGAGGGTGACCTTCAAGAGGAAGTTGTGAGAACGCTGCCTCTTCGAGGTCGGGTCGAAAGACCTCAAGTTTGACCTTGAGCGGCCCTTCTTTGTCTCCGCGATTGATCGCCAGAACCCGGTGGGGCGGAATATGTCCGATTGGCTCGGAGTAACTGAAGTAATCGCGGTATTCCAGGCCTTCACCCTCGGGAATATCCGACTTGGTCGTGACAATCTTGCCCGTCTTCCAGACGACCCGGCGCACCGCATCGCGTACCGCGGCAAGCTCGCTGATCGCTTCGGCGAGAATGTGCCCCACACCTTCGAGAACCTGTTCGGCGGTCTCGACACCCTTTTCGGGGTTCAGAAATTCCTGCGCGGCTGCGTGAAGGTCGGCGAGCGTTTCGTCGCGGTTCCAGATCCGCAAGGCGAGGGGTTCGAATCCCTTGTCTCTGGCCTCGGAGGCCTTTGTCTTCTTTTTTGGCTTGAACGGGAGGTAAAGATCCTCAAGCCGTTTGGGATTGTCGGCTCCTCGGATCGCGGCGGCGAGCTCATCACCGAGCTTGCCTTGAGCCTCGATCGCTTTCAGGATCGTCTCTTTACGCTCGGCCAACTCCCGGAGTCGTCCCACCCGGAGTTGGATCTCCCGGATGGCGACCTCGTTCAGATTGCCGGTCCGCTCCTTGCGGTAGCGGGTGATGAACGGCACCGTGTTGCCCTCATCGAGCAACTGGACGACGCTCTCCACCTGCACGCGCCGGATTTGAAGATCCTGCGCGATGCGGCCCAGGTCGACCTGAATCGGGGTGTCCATGATAAGGTTCGCACCTGATAAGAAGGGAAGGCGACGACGAAGGAGGAGTGCAAAATCGGATTGCGATTCGATTCCGGAACACTCCACCCACCGCGAGGGACGCCGCGGTGTGGGCGCACGGGGGAACAATGCTGGCAACCAGTCGGGCCACTTTAGACCATCAACCGCAGCCTGTCAAGCGCGCTCAACCACATGATTTATCACCGAACCGTTCTTGCCGTCAATGGTTCGGTAACGAAGAGATTCGACTCGCCGGATTAGGTTGAGGTTACGGGGAAGTGAACGTCCTCGGTGCTGTGGCTTGGACGACCTGAAAGTTTCAAGCCAACCCTGCCCGGCTCTCGATCACCAAGAACCATTCCTGGCGATGAAACGACATGCGGCGTTGCTCGCCGAAAGGACGAATCTCCGCGCAAAGTCCTGGGGTCAAGGGGGATACTTCATCGAGCGTGCTCGTCAAGATCGCGATCGATGGCGGTGGTAATCGCATGAGGCCGGCGAGTAAAAACTCGCCGGCCTCGCGATGCTCATTCCTTGGAACTGGATTCAGGCAAACGATCCTTTAGAAGGACGGGACGCCGAAGGTGACTGATCGTCACGCCATCGGTTTCCAACATCAACCGCCGCCGTGGGTCGGGCTGATGTAGAACGGGAACGGCCAGGCACCGGGTCCGGGTACGATCGGATCGAGGTCGTAGACTGGAACGTAGGAGCCCGAGTCGTAGTACATTCCCACGGGCTTGAACGGGTGGAAAATCGCCCGTGAGAGCCTCGTCGCATACTGAGACGGCTTGTAATCGGCGGGGATGGTATCTTGGCCAGGCGACCCGAAGAAGAAGGGGTAAACCGACCTTGTATGAGAAGCTCGCCACGGAAGCCCGTACATACCGCCGTTTTTGTAATAATTCGAGTGGTCCCGCTGGTTGGGCGGATCACCCCAGCGCGTGTTGTACCAGGAGTCTCGCTTTTTATCGGGAGGAAGCGTGGACTCGATCGGCAAGAAACGTCCGATCAAGCCGCTTCGTGTGGCGGTATCGGGGATATGGGGAGCCGGCACCTGCGCTTCCGACGGCGCCGGCAGGGCCGCGAAAGCCAGGGCGATCGCCCCGACTTGGGCGATGAGCAAGACATTTCGTCGGCGTGTCGGCATCGGTGCGAACCTCCATATATCGCGTCCGCGGTCCCATTCGTTCAAATCCTCTTTGAACGTCGAGTTCACGTTTACGTCGAGAACTCCGGCGGAGTACCGCGGATCAATTCGAGACGCAAGCAAAAAGCGATCCAAAGGGTTTTTCGGCGTTTGACGGTCTGGAAAATAAGTCGCTTTGACCCGTTCAATGAGAAGCCGACGAACGCGGTAACGGTGGCCTCACAGAAGTCGGGACTCTCGCCTCGGAAAGACGGGAGCGTCGATTGCCGAACGGCTTGGCCGGGGCTCATGCTCACGTCTTCGAAACAAGAAACGAGGCGGAAATCCGCCCCGTTTCGAGGTTCAGCTTCGTTCGTTCGCGAGGTACACGTCACCGGATTCACTGGGTGAACGGCGGGAAGGCGAAGTAGTCGCGAGGAGAGCGGGTCACGTTGATGTAGGGGGTATATCCCGGGGTAAGCGGGACCGGTCCGCCCGCACCGACGAACCATTTTATCTTGTCGCGTCCCAGAAGGTGATTGACAAGGCCCTTCGCTTTGGAGCAGGCCGCGCACCCGTGGCCTCCACAAAGCTTGCAGAGGCCCATGCCGCTGCCGAGACCGCCACAAAGTCCGCAGCCTTTTCCGCCGCAAGACCCGCAAGAATCCGCGACGGCGCAGGTGCCGCAACCACGATCTCCGCAGGCTCCGCAACCCCTCTTATGCCGGTGCGAACCTTTTCCGAAGAGGCCGCAACCGGGATCGCCGCAGGGGTTTTGTGCCGAGGGCATGGGCGCGATGATCAGTCCCTGAGCACTTGCCGCGACCGTTCCGCACGTGCTGCAACCCTTGCTCGGCGAACCACCATGGCTGAAGCCGCCGTGGCCAAGGCCGCAGCCGTCGTTTCCATCGCATCGACCCGCGCCGTGGCCATGGCTGAAGAGGCCGCCGTTGGCTCCGCCGCAAGCGCTGCAACCTGCTCCGCCGCAGGCTCCGCAACCACTTCCTATGCCGTGGCCGACACCGCCACCATTGTGAAGGCCTCCGAAGAGACCGTGCGCCTTGGCCCCGAGCCGACCGGGGATGTTCTTACCGGCGTAGTGGCCGTAAGGAACAGGAGGGGCGTAATAGGGGCCGCCCGTGTTCACATCGACTCCCTCGACAAGGCGAGGAATGGTGTGAAGTCCCTGGGCTCGGGCGGGAGCCGCATTACCCAGAACAAACGTCAATCCGCAAGCCAGCCCGAGGGCGAGCGACACCCCTCGCAGTTTTCCGGAACGCATGGTCACTCCCTTGATTTCGTTCGATGGTCCCCTCCTGGAGTTTCTGTTCGGGATGATGCGAGCGGCCGCCCTCGCGCTCCGCGACAAGGGTCACGCCATCGATTTGGGGTCGGACCGGCGATAAGCACGAGAGAACCCCTGAATGAGATCCACGTGCCAGTTCAATCCGCGTGATTCCTCGCCACCTTGGGCGAACGAACCTCGGCGCGAACGCCTCTCGGTTTCGACCTTGCCATATTGCATCGGCCCGATGCCTGATGGTACTGGAGAGAATCCTCTGACGAACTCAAGCGAGCGCGACAGCGAGGGTCGGGAGACATCGCTGATGTCCCCCGACCTCGCTCTTGGTGCAAATCGTGATCAACGCGCGCCACGGCCAAACACCACCGAGGCCGGGACGTCGGCAACCGGTGCCGGTGCCTGACCGTAAGGGATGGAGGCGTGGGACTCGCGAGTGCGGCGTTCGCGACGCTCGCCGCGTTCGCGCCCGATGTCGGAAATTCCCAAGAGATGCGAGATGACGTGAGGACGATTCGCCTTCGCCATTCCCGCAGGCTCGGAAACCGTCGCGGATGCCGCCATCACCGACGGGTCCATCGAACCCGCCGCTGGCGCGCTCATCGGCGTCGCCGAGGCGAGACGCGGTTGCATCACGCCAATCGGAGCGGGGTCGACCCCGTTTGAGACGAAGGTCGCTCCCTCGTCTCCTGTTGTCGCGTGCCCGGCGGCTTCATAGGCCATCCCGACGTTGGAGGTCGGCATCGACCGCGAAGGGATGTTCGCCCCCGAGAGCACCATCGCCGGACGACCGCAACGTGTGCAGCTTCCGCCACGAACGGGTGTTCCGGGCGGCAACGCGGGAGGAGAAGAGACGCTCACGCCTTTCTCCGCCATCAGTTTGGCGCGAAGACAGTCGCCGCAAAGCCGTCCCGAAGGCTTCGCGACCGAGGACTTGGTGGTTTTGCCCGAGTTGTAAGGACCGGGGGCCGGGATGGGCATCCCGGCCAGGGTGGCCGCCGGGGCAATCATGGCGAGGCCGGCCAAGGTGTAGCCAATCCGTGCGAGGACGCGCATCGGGGAACTCCTTTTCCTTCTCCGATCCGGCCCGAAACCTCCGACGGCTCGGCGCACTGAATCAGAACTGATGGAATCTTTCGAATCAGGTCGAACCACGACTCAAGGCTCGGGCCACACCAGGCCCGTCGAAGCCGCGGGAGCCCTCGACGTGGTCTCCCTGTCACATTCCCTATGATCGGCCCCCATTGCCGTCGTCTTGCGAAAATCCGTCGCGATCGGAACGGAGCGGTTTCCCGTATAACCCTTCCGTCAGGCCTACCCGGAACGACCTGAACGACATCGTCTTCGGCTTCGGCATTTTCGTCATGGTCGTTCAAGTTTGCCGGCGTGCCCGACGATGTTCTCAATGAGGGATGTGAGGAGACGTCCAAAGTATTGGTCAAGGATGGCAACCCAGGGTGATCCGCGGGAACCCCATCCATGAGCCGAACCCAAAGCCTCCCACCGGTCCGGCGAGCCTATGCACGACATGATCGAGGAGACGCGAGGGTCGCCACCCCGGCTTTTGTCACTCACGTCACGATCGAGCCGCAAGCGACAACATCACCTCGGGCCGCGCGAAGTCCCTCGGCGAGCGCAACGGCGAGAATTCGCGAACAAAGGTCTGTGCATCAGCGTGTTAAACCACGCCGAAGGCTTCGGCGTGAATTTCGATTGATGGCCTATGCCTTCATGCTCGCTGCTCCGCTGATGCTCGGTGTGGCACTCTTCCGAGTTGTTCACTCGTCCACGAGCGGCGAAAAAACGCGTTCGGCAACGTTCAAAGTTGTACGGCCTCCCGCCGTTTCACTGATGTTCGAGGCGACGACACCCGAGCCAGTTGTTTTGCCGGGATACGTTTTGCCTTATGACGGCGTTGAGGAGTCATCGCATCATGCGGGAGGTTGACCAGGCGTTGGCCCGGGCGTTCGCTCAACGCGGCAAGTCCGCGCCGGCGACCGTCCCCCCTGCCCCCCACCTCCGCGTTCCCCGGGCGAATTCTCTCGATCACAATCCTCGCGCGTCCTCGACGCCCCTCGAATGGCCGCCGGTCGTCCTTTCTCTCGAACGACTCCACGGGGATCGTTTCGCCAACGCGGCGGACATTCTGATACAAGCCCGAGACAAGGACGGCCGAAAGGTCATCCTCTTCACAAGTTGTCATCGGGCCGAGGGGCGAACGACCCTCGTCCTGACGCTTGCCAGGTCGCTCGCACTCCGGACCGGGCGAACACTGCTGGTCGACGCCGATCTGACCGGCCCGATGATTGCTCGCCAGTTTGGCCTTCGTCCTGAGATTGGCCTTGAGGATGTCGTTGAGAGCGGTCGAGCCCTCGCGGATGCGCTGATCGAGGTCCCGGGCCAACGGTTATGGCTCTTGCCTTTACGAAATCCAGTCGTGCATCCTCGCGCTTTCCTCGCGAGTCCGGCCTGGACATGTATGCTGGCGCGGCTACGACGAGAGTATGACCTCGTCCTGATTGATGGAGGCCCGATGTTCGCGGGTCTGAGCGCGGCATTGCTCCATCGCTCGGTCGATGCGGCGGTGCTGGTTTACAACCGTTCGCTCACGGCGGAGCGCGGACTGACTCGCGCTCGCGAAGTGCTCGACGCGGGGGGAATTCCTGTCATCGGAATCGCCGAGACCTTCGCCGTGTAATCTGGAGACTCTTCGGTGTACGAATCCCATTTCGGCCTGACACATCGACCGTTTGGGGAGACCGTTGATCCCTCGGCCTTCGTGTCTCTGGCCAGCCGCGATGCGGTCGTGCGAAGGCTCCGCTATGGGCTCGAACACGGGCAAGGGCCCGGTCTTTTGTTCGGTGCCCCCGGATCTGGAAAAACGCTGGTCGCGCGTGTGCTGGCGCGAGAGATAGGCGGATCTTATGCTCATCTCTCATTTCCAATGATGCCGACCGCCGATCTGCTCTCCTATCTTGCCGAAGAACTCGGCGGGGAGCCGACCGGGTCTCGAAATCCGACCGTGGCGTCGTCCTTACGCCGGGTTCGCGAGATTCTCGCGGCCTCGGCCAGTCAAGGAGTTCCGACACTACTGGTGGTTGATGAAGCCCATCTCATTGAGGATCGCGCGACGTTTGAAACGCTGCGCGCCCTCCTTAATTTCGCGACCCTCGGGCCTCCCGATCTGATGCTCTTGCTCGTGGGCGCGCCGGAGCTGCTCTTGGAACTACCTCATGGTCTCGCGGACCGGCTGACGGCTCGATGTTTGTTGGGGCCATTGACAGAGTCTGAGGCGGGGACGTACATCCACGGTCGTCTCGCCGCCGTTGGGGCGAAGGCCCCGCTCTTCAGTTCTGAAACCGTGGCCGCGCTTCTGCTCGCCTCTGATGGCTTGCCTCGTCGCTTGAATCGGCTCGCGGACCTCGCCCTTCTCATCGCGTATGCCGAGGGGCTTGCTCGTCCAAACCTTCGCGCGGTGAGTATCGCCGAACGCGAACTTGACCCTGAAGCGATCGCCGCGTGATTCGGCGCTTCTCTTCCGAGTCGCCCGTTCGGGAGTACCCCGGGGTTTACGATCCGCTTACCATAGGGGTGAGACTTCGGTCTCGTCGTCGTGATTCTCCCAGGTTCGCAACCCTCTTGAGTCGCCGCAACTATGCCACATCTCGTCACTTCGGACTCGCCCGTAGTGTCCCCGACGACGCGCGATTGGCTCGCTTCGAGTTTCCGCGAGGTTCGGGCCCTGACCGAAAAGCTGTGCGCGCCCCTGGAAACTGAAGATTACGTCGTTCAATCGATGCCCGACGCCAGCCCCGCGAAGTGGCACCTCGCCCACACGAGCTGGTTCTTCGAGACCTTCCTGCTCAAGCCGTCACGAGACGGCAAGAATTCCGCACCGGATGAGTATGCCTATCTTTTCAACTCCTACTACAACGCTCTGGGCGAACGGATCGCGCGTCAGAAGCGAGGGTTGCTGTCGAGGCCTACCGTCGCCGAGATCTAC